>DIYD01000240.1:4055-4674 GCA_002428905.1 Bacteroidetes bacterium UBA6063
AACTTTGCAGACAGTGAAGTGGTCGCAACAATAATGGCCGAAAACGGTTACCAAACCACAAACGAAGAGTCGAATGCCGATATCGTTTTTATAAACACGTGTTCGATTCGGGATAATGCGGAACAAAAAATACGTAACCGCCTCACACAATTGCGCGGAAACAAGAAACGGAACAACGAGTTGATTGTTGGAATTCTTGGGTGTATGGCTGAGCGACTCAAAGACAAGCTTATGGAAGAAGAAAAGCTTGTTGACATTGTAGTTGGGCCGGATGCCTATCGAGATTTACCTCAGTTGGTTGCCGAGGTGGATGATGGTTCAAAGGCAATCAATGTTATGCTTTCACTTGAAGAGACATACGCGGAGATCACCCCTACCCGATTAAACAGTAACGGGGTTACGGCATTCATTTCCATTATGCGCGGATGTGACAATATGTGCAGTTTCTGCGTGGTACCGTTTACACGTGGAAGAGAACGAAGTAGGGACCCGCACACCATCGTTCGGGAAGCACAAGAACTCTATGACGCCGGTTATAAAGAAGTGACCTTACTGGGTCAAAACGTTGATAGTTACCTGTGGTACGGCGGTGGTCCGAAAAAAGAATTCAAAAAGCTGA
>DIYD01000134.1 GCA_002428905.1 Bacteroidetes bacterium UBA6063
AGTTCTTTGTTTCGTTAGAAGACGACTTAATGCGCTTGTTTAACTCCGATCGGGTTGTGAAGATGATGGACCGATTCGGTTATGAAGAAGGTGAGGTAATCCAGCACTCGATGTTAACTAAATCCATCGAGCGGAACCAGCGAAAAGTGGAGCAAAACCACTTTGGTATGCGTAAGCGTCTGTTGGAATACGATGATGTAATGAACAAACAACGTGTAGCAGTCTACGCACGTAGACGACACGCCCTGCACGGCGAGCGCTTATCGGTGGATATCAACAACGCGCTTTACGATTGGGTGGAAGACACGGTTGGATATTACAAGGAAGCCGGTGACTATGAAGGGTTCAAACTTGAATGTTTGAAACAGCTGGCTTTTGAACCTTCGATGTCTGAAGAAGACTTTTTAAACACCAAACAAGATACGGTTCAGGAAGTCTTTGACGAGTTCCGAATGCACTATATCAAAAAGAACCAGTTCATTAAAGATGAAGCTGTTCCGGTGCTATCGAACATCAAAAACACAAGAGGTAGCGAGGTAAAACGGATTTATGTACCATTCACTGATGGTAAACGTGGTCTACGTGTTGTAGTTGACCTGAATAAGTCGATTGAATCTGAAGGGAATCACTTAATTGATTCCTTTGAGCGAATGACTGCTTTGGCAACTATTGACGATCATTGGAAAGAGCACTTGCGTGAACTGGATGATCTGAAACAAGCTGCGAATAATGCATCGCTGGAGCAAAAAGATCCGTTACTGATCTATAAGTTAGAGTCGTTCAACCTGTTCAAGGACATGGTGGCAACACTAAACTCTGAAACGCTATCGTTGTTGTACCGTGGTTATATCGAGAATCAGGATCCGTCACAAGTGAGTGAAGCTCGACAAGCAAGACGCCCTGCTGATGAAGGTATGAAGACAAGTAGACCCGATCAGGTCGCTCAGGTTGCCCAGGGAGGTGCACCGCAACCACAACAACAAACAAGAGAAAATACGCAACCCGTGCGCGTAGAGAAAAAGATTGGACGAAACGAGCCTTGTCCGTGTGGTAGTGGAAAAAAATACAAGAAGTGCCACGGGTTAAATGCCTAATTTAGATGCCATGAAACGATCACTCTTAACACTCGCTGTGCTTTTACTGGGCCTTCTTGCATTTGGTCAGGATGGTAAGGTAGAGATTATTGGCGGTGAAGAGATCGACCGTGCAATTGAAGAAAAGGTAGATCGTTTGGATTCCACCGACCTGTGGGGGTATCGTATTCAGATTTACTTTGGCAGCGACCGTAAATCGTCTGGCAAGGTGGCGCAAAAGTTCAAAATGCGCTATCCAGAACTTCAGGACGAGGTGTATAAAGACTATTTTCAACCGAATTGGCGTGTACGTGTTGGTAATTTTCACCGTAAGATTGATGCACAAAAACTCATGCACATTCTAGAAGAAGAATTCGGTGATGTGTTTCTGGTACGAGATAAAATCGAACTACCCATTATTGAATAACTGGCCACCGTAGTAAAGAACAAAGCCCGTCACAATAGACAGGCCTCATTCTATGATGGAAGTTATAACGGCTTAGATAACATCCACCTCTTCATGACTCAATATGGCATTGAAAGATGCCATTAGTCCATGTTTTGCCGATGTAGATAGTTCTGCATTTTCAATCATTTCGCGGTGAATAGAGTACAATTCGTCCAGACTGGGCTCGGCTGCTATATGAGCAAACCCTTTCGCAGCAGTGGCATCAAGATACGCGTGCCATCCAGACCTTCGGGTAACCGGGTCCGATATATTCAACTCTTTCAACACATCATTAATCGCTTTGCTGGTTTGGTCTCCCCATATACCGTCTATGATCACCGGTGTATCGTGCACATGTGTAAGTCCCATTTGCAGTGCAATTACCTTTGATCTTGAGTTTCGATCGAAACTGGTATTGACGCTATTATCAATGTGAAAATGATCTTCATGCGGGCGATCGTATCTAAAATTCAAGACAATACCAAAATGTTTACGCAGTATTGCATCAACAGCCAGATAGAACTTTTTTTGACCAGGATATTCAAGGGTAATAAAGCGATAATCATCCCATAAGAGTCCGTCTAAATCAATTGCCCTACCCTTTTTGTGCATACCTGGCTTTGGAGTCCAGGCTCCTGCAGTTAAGATGTAATTGGGCTTACCTAATGGACAAACCTGAAACAATTCCTTGAAACAGGCCTCTAATTCCTGGATAAAGGATTCTTCTGAATAAGGCTTGTATGGCACTCCAATGGTCCCGTAACTTGTGGACGTCTTGCGGTCGTAACGCAATGGTACACCGTCTAATGTGTTAAATCTTTTCATGCTATTTTTAGTAGCACAAACTATAACAGTGAAACGGTGAGGTCAATCACCGAAAGGGGATTGGTATTCTATAGAGCCTAAAATCGTCACATGTGACTAGCTCATCGTTTATCTCTGGTCCATCGTTCCGAAACCAATTCTCCTTTAGCGTTGTACAATTCGATTTTAACAAAGCCCCGGC
>DIYD01000189.1 GCA_002428905.1 Bacteroidetes bacterium UBA6063
GATTCAACATCGGTTATTACCTCAACGAGGCAAAAGACTTTTCGATTGAATATGGTGTTGATATCGGGATGCGCATAGTGCTGAGACGTATGGAAGCGTTGGAAGACAATCGCACGTATCTCGTTGAAGGAGGGTTGACCCCATTTTTTGGTAATAGACCAAATCACATGTCATCACCTTTCGTCACCTTTAATCACAGACTTGGCATTAACTACAAAAGAGTGTCGTTAAATGCAGGTGTGTCGTACGGAGATTTTGTTCTGGGAGATTATTCCGAAAAGAACACGTACGGCAAACGCATGACTTTAGGTCTGGCTTACCGTTGGTAAGTTCGACCAGTGTTCGGAACAGAGGGGCAAGTTACTTGCCCCTTTTTTTGTGCTCCTGTTATTGAACTAGTATTTTCTTGCGATCCAGTAGGATGCCAGTGGAATTTGTGATTTCGACAAAATACATACCGCTATTCGCAAAGTCTTTTAAGGTCACCGTTTGAACAGAGGTTGTGATGCCACTGTTGTAAACTGTCTTACCCACATTGTCTACAATCTTGATTTGATAACCTGCGCTTAAACATGCACTGGAGTTGTTAATGTAGAGCAAGTTGTCTGTAGGATTCGGATAAATCTTTACACCACACGGGTTTGGTGCGGTTGAACTAAGATTTTTTAGATTCATGATCAAGGTGTCCGTTACGGCAAGTGGGATTGTATCATAAACCTTAACGGTGTCGTAAACCACCACCGATTGGCAAGCGTACATCATTTTGATCTCCATGTCGGTCAGCACACGGTCGTATAACGCAATATCGTCGATGGCTCCTTCAAAGTACTGTGGACCGTTGTTTACTTTTGAGGCAAAGAACTGAGCTGCTGCCCCAACGTACCAATGCGTAGTTCCGTCGTAGGTCAAAACATCAGCGCCTGAAAAGCCGCCGGAACTTCCACTCCAATTATTATATCCAGCAAAACAACCATCGATGTATACACCCAGTTTGGTGTTGTTTTTGGAGTCGAAGTAGATGGTGACCATATGCCATTGATCGTCATCAAGCTTGTTGTAGGATATAAACGACATCGCATGATTGTTGCTTCCGGCACCAATGCCTGAAACAAATCCATTTGTGTTGTTTTGGATAACACTGACTACGCCCCATTCACCATTATTTCCGTTGTGACAATTCACAAGACTCATGTTCGCCTGCGTTCCGTCGTGTTTGATCCAGAAGCTTAATGTCAGGTTTCTGGGAAACAAGGTAGAACTGGAACCCAGATCAATATAGTCGCCCGAACCATCAAAATAGTAGGCTGAGTTGGCGTTTCCGTATCTGTCTTTAGTCAATGTTGCACCCGTAACCTTGCCGTGATTTTTATTGGCTGTAAGATCATCTGCATTGTTGTTGAATGGCCAGTATCCAACAATTCCATTTTTTACCACTTGTCCGTAGGATGAAGAAAATGAAATCAAAACAAGGGTGAAAAGAAGTAATCGTACCTTCATAATTCGTTATTTCTGCTAATCAATCTTATTGAACTTAAGGGAATAAACCTAGTACAATTCTCCGAACGTAGGAAGAAGGTCATAATATACCGGTATAATTCGATGTCAGGACCTATTAAATTCAGTTAAAGTGAGGAAAGGACGCTGTTCATTAGCCGAAGGCTATAGTTGTTCACCTTTTGATGTGAAGGCATCCATCCCAAAAGAAATCGCGTAAAATCAGTCCAGGCCACAGGAAACAGCCTTCCCCATTCAAGCTCCAGCTCATTCATATCGATCGAGAGCTTTTGCTTGTTGCACGAGTCTCTCAGTTCAGCAAAGTAATACGTGAGAAGTTCGTCTTCATAGTGTTCACATTCTGAACTGGAAAGGCAACTTCCCATGAAATAAGCCACGTCTTTTATGCCACATCCGCCTCCTACGTATTGGAAATCGACGGCTGCCACTTCTCGGCCATCGCTGGAGAAACAGAAGTTGGCGAGTTTAGCATCCCCATGCACCAGGGTCTGGTAAACACACGTATTCAATAGTTCATCGATCGCATATGCCTTAGACTTAAGCTCCGGATGTTGGATTTTTGTATATTCTTCTGGTCGTGTGCCCAGATGCCAGTATGTGCCCACATGCCAGAGATCTTTGGGCTGTTTGCCCATAAACGCCATATGGAAATTGGCCAGCCATTTTAGACAAACTTTTACCTCGTTCAACGTTAGTGTTTGTCGCCGATCGGGGTAGTCGGTATTTAAATCCTCCAGGATGATAAATTGGTCCATACCGTCAGTGAAGGAACCGATGTATTCGGGAATCCGACATGCATTCGACGTGTACTTGCTCCAGTTTTCATACCATCGGGTTTCAACCTTGTACGACTTAATCTTTCTCGTGTGACCGATTTGGGAATTCCAACCTCTGGGGTGTTCACCGGATGACTGGGGAGCAATATGTTTGACAATGACCGTTTTGGAAGGATCGTTATCTAAACAATAACGTGAGATGGTACCGTATCCGCTCCACAAGGTCTGTATCACCTCAATACGTTCAATGGATTGAGCATTTGTGGAGGCCAATAGTTTTTGTTCGAACACCGGATTCATGGAGTGCAAAGGAAGGGTAATTGGTCCACAAAAGAACCCATATCCCTTTCATCCGTTGAACAGCTCATCTCGAGGTTTACGGTTCGCTATACCAAACCCGATTCCATATGAGAAATATCATGAGGTCGACTTGTCAGGCATACCAATTTCCTGTGTTTCTTTGATCGAAGATTACTGACCACTATGTCGATTGACCAATTAATGCTTGATATTAGAGAGGAGTTTCTCGTAAATCTCGTAAACCGAAAAGAAGAATACGAACATGTCGAATTTACTGCGCTGGTTAAGGATCAACTAGAGGCC
>DIYD01000351.1 GCA_002428905.1 Bacteroidetes bacterium UBA6063
TATTGGTGGTTATCGCTTGCCAACAGAAGCCGAATGGGCTTTGCTAGAACAGGAAAACGAGATAAACACCTACCACAGCAACTACCCATATGGCAAGAACTATCCGTTTCTTCGATGGTTACGGGAACCCTATTCCATTTTGGTTAACGACTACATGTATGAGGGTAAAAGCTTATCCAAATACGATGTCCACTGGCGTAACCAGGTTATTCCTAATCCTGCCGATTATCCCAATTATTCAAAGGGAATTCAGGGCCCTCAATTAAACTCTAACAGTCACTTGCCTTCGAACATAAAAGGGAACGTGCACGAGTGGTTGTTAGACTTCTATAAAGACACCATTCAAACGGAGTGGAACAATCTAGCCGAATATCTGGATCAGAATGGCTTTTATACGAATGAAATGGCGTTGTTAGCTACACTGGATGAATACGGTGTGTACGACATGAAGGATTCCTTGGGGCGGATGGAATTTCGTGTATTGGGCACGAATACAGATGGTTCACCAATGAAGGCCGTACCTTCATTTTATCAACGATATTATATTCATCACGATATCCGGTACAGAAGGGTATATTGGGACAAAAAAGAGCACTACATTACCAATAGCCCAGATACCTTTTACCGTATTTATAAAGATGGTTTGATACAATTGTATATACACGAGAACATTAGCCGAACGAGGGTTTACCCTCAGCCGTTTTCCTTTACCGATATTACCAGCATCCTTCGCAGCGGAAAATCCAATTACAACTTCAATTATGCCATACCACAACCCTTGAATCGGGATTCATTGAATAACGAAGTGCGGCATTGGGTTAATGACAAATGGACTAGTTATTTCAAGGACAGTACCGGTCATTTAAGTCTGGTTACGCTGATGCCTTTAAGCCAGGACTCCATTGGACTGTACTCTACAAAAATGGTAGTTAGGGGTTATAGACCGGTAGACAGCACACGGAACGATCATCGATTAATTCGTGGTGGTACATGGATCCACCCTGATTTCAACTACCGCGAGGGGCTGCATCCCGATTCAAGCCGAACGGATATCGGCTTTCGCACGGTGCTCCCCTATCCGAACATGCCTGTAGAGAAGAAGTACAAGGCCAATTGGAAATAACCTATTTCCAGTTCCGTTTAATGTAATTGATTGTTTGAGAAATACGAATTAGCACATCTTCGTGCAGCCTATTCGAGTTCCGTGCCAAAATATAGGCATCAAACAATCGATTTACATATTTCTCCTGAATACCACTCTTTGCAATCAGTTTGTGCCTGAATTTTTCATCCACATTGTGCGTAGGTAGGCCATACCGGCTTCGTACGTCGTACAAGAACATATTCACCTTTTTAAGTGCAATTACCTTGTGATTAGGTTTTAACCAGTACAGACGAGCAATGGTTTTGGCAAAGTCAATGGAGCTGTTACGCAGGGGCTCTACTACCGGAACAGCGATGTACTTGCGCTTGACACCAACCAGGATGAAGATAAAAAGTCCCACCAACAATGTAATGAATGCCGACTTCAATGCCCGGTTATCATAGATGTATTTGAAATAGCTAACGTCCGGGTCACTCCGGTTTTGAGTATCGTTTAAGAACTGATAGCGCAACTGATCCCAGTATACATTTTCATAATCCAAATCGCTCCAAAACGTATTGATGTGATCAAAAATTTCTGGTTTATCGAGCTGAGAATTGGTAAATAATACGGGTGCTGAATGCAGGTATATAACTCCCTCACCTAACTGAATTTCAATAAGGCAGGTGCGGTTGTCTTTTAATGTACTTAACGCTTTGTACTGTGGTACCGGGAAGTCTTCAACTGTAGCTTCATCGTAATACTCATATTCTTCGTATACATAAACTTCTTCCGTTTCCTCTTCTTCATACTCCTCCTCATAAGCATATTCCTCATACGCTTCGTAGTCTTCATCATCGCTGTAATAGTCTTCCTCATCGGGATCGATAAACTCATCGTATTCCGGCTGATTGTCGGTGTCAAACATGCGATGCTTTGCATAGTAATCGGAATCAATGGCCGTGGTATCAATAGAAAAACTACTGTACAGTGGGTATTCATTACCGAACACGGGTAAGGTAATTTTTGTCTTCTTTTTTGGGTTGTCGATGTATGCGATCTCATCCGTTACATCGTGTGCACTATCGTATCGAACTACAACCATATCGAACTCCTTGATGTCGATGTCAATACCTCTTAAATGGGCGAAGAAATTTCCGCTGTAGCTATTGGCCGCAACAAATACCGTATTGCCCTCACTGGCAAATTTTAGAATCGCACTGGCTTCTGTTGCATCCGGATCAAATGTCTCATCAAAAAACAGGTATAAATTGTTCGAGTCTTCAGGTTCCAATGTTGAAAAACGTTCTTCCAATTCGTGAAACTTATTCCCTTCCGTTTTCTTCAGCAGATTGAGAAAGAAGTCACGATCATAAGGTCGCTTATCTTCTTTGTATTCGTATTCAACGCTCCACTTTTGTCGTTCCGATGGCTTATTGCAGTATCGAACACCAACTAGAAGGACTATTCCAAGTACAATTGCGATTACTACAGACGTGCTGTTATTATTCATCACCCAACTCCTTTCTCAATTGTACGAAGTACTTTTCGTTTTTCAGGTATTCACTTTCCGTAAGCACGTGCTCTCCATACCAGTAATACTCATAGATCACCGTTAACTGCCTCAGCCTTTTGTGCTGCGGAATACCAATGGCCTCATCAAGATACTCTCCATTCGTTTTAAATTTATGCCAAATAATCACCCCATTACGTTCAAGTCGTTCCAGAAGCAATAAGAAGTGATACCGCAAACAACGGTT
>DIYD01000041.1 GCA_002428905.1 Bacteroidetes bacterium UBA6063
AATCGGTTTGACAGGACTTACTGCTTTTAATGTTGACCAGAAAAGAAAGGAAATCGGAATTAGAAAAGTGTTAGGAGCTCTCTCTTTGCAAATAGTAGCATTGATCTATTCGAATACCCTCAAACTCATTTTGATCTCAAGCTTAATCGCTATTCCCGTTACCTATTATGCCATAGATGTGTGGAGTCAAAACTTCGAGTACCAACAAGGTATCAATGTCATGTTGATGGCATCAGGAGTAATAGCTTCCTTACTGTTGACCTTAGTTCTAGTTGGAGGTTTTGTGATCAAAACGGCTCGAAAGAACCCGACAGAATCATTGAGGTATGAATAAAAAAAGGAGGCCTAAGCCTCCTTCGTAATATTGTTAAACCGTTGCCTAGTATTGGTGACGGTTGGTGTATCTACGTTTTGTAAGTTTCTTGGTGAAAACCAGCGAAACCTGAACGGCATTGTTCGTCTTTACAATTGGTGCGCTCTGATTATCGAAATCAGAGAAACCCAAAAGGTAACGGAAGTCGACAGCGAAACGCTTCATGTCTTCTTCGTCTAATCGGAAGGAGAAACCTAAACCCGCTAACGCTCCGAAATCTATTGCGTTATACGTACCTGCCAACAACGTGCCGCTCACTGCAGGTGTTACATCTGTTGTGGTTGAACCATCGGGCTGCTCCGTTACGGTTGTTGTTTTAGTACCAGAACTGGCCGCTAAACCGTATCCGAAGAAACCACCTAAGTAACCATGGAAAGACATCATAGATTTCTTAACCCGGTAAGGCACCAGATTGTCAGGCATAATTGGCTTTTCCCAGTTGATATAAACCGGCACCTGAGCATAGAAAGAGTTGATGGTCGTTTCTGTTGTTGTTGAAATACCGTCAGCCGTGATCACCATTTTTTGTCGGTTACCCATAGTGGATGCAATTGCGTCCATTTGTACCGACAGTTTTTTCATAAACTGGTATTTAGCGGTAAGACCACCATGGAAACCCATGATCGACATATTCTCAACGCCAGCTTCGTTTGATGCCATGTTCGACATGTTTAGTCCGGCTCTTGGGCCAAGGTAAAACTGCGCGCTGGCAACCCCTGCGCTCATCAAGGCCAAAACACTTAACGTGATTATCTTCTTAAATCTGTTCATAATTTGTTACTGATTCGAACGAATGCAAATATATACTATCCAACGTATGTATTAAAAATTTGGTATGAATTAACCACGATTTGATCTATGTGGTGTCCTAATAAGCAACCATACCAGTATTTTTGTCGTCTCATCACTACATACAGCATGATATTACGGGCAGAGAATCTGGTAAAACAGTACAAGAAGCGGAAGGTTGTAAATAAGGTTAGCCTGAATGTAAAACAGGGCGAAATTGTTGGATTACTCGGGCCTAACGGTGCTGGTAAAACCACGACATTCTACATGGTTGTTGGACTGGTTAAGCCCGATGAAGGCAAGGTGTTTCTGGATGATCAGGAAATCACCAAACGCGCCATGTATCAACGTGCACGTCTTGGGGTAGGTTACCTGCCACAGGAAGCCTCCGTGTTTAGAAACCTATCGGTGGAAGACAACATAAAGGCCGTATTGGAAATGACTAAAATGCCAAAGGCGGAGCAACAGCACCAGGTGGAATCTCTAATCGATGAGTTTAGCCTGCAAAAGGTACGCAAAAACATGGGTGGTGTATTGTCGGGTGGCGAGCGAAGACGAACGGAAATTGCCCGGGCATTGGCGGTAAATCCGAAGTTTATCCTGCTTGATGAACCGTTTGCGGGTGTGGACCCAATTGCGGTAGAAGATATACAAGAGATTATAAAAAAACTCGTTAGTAAGAATATTGGGGTACTGATTACCGACCACAATGTACACGAGACACTAACGATTACCGATCGGGCGTATTTGCTTTTTGAAGGCGAAATTCTGATGTCAGGTACGGCAGAAGAACTGGCCAACAACGAAACGGTGCGTTCGGTGTATCTGGGTAAGAATTTTGAATTACGATAACAATGAAAAACTGGAGTATCTTATGGATTGCACTATTTACCCTGTCAAGCTTTACGACAGGTGAGCAGGTGTTCTATGAATATAAAAAGGCCAATAAAACAATTACAAAGTTGGCAAAAACCATCACTTCAGATCATCCGGATATTCGGTTTGGTTTTCAAACGTATAATCAACACAAAATTGTTGGGTCTACATCGTTTTACAATCAACCGAGCGACATATTACACTATATACTAACCACGGAAAACAACCGGACCCTGCACTTTCAAATCCCGGTTTTATACCTGGAACGGATGTTAGTGAACACAGCGAGCAAAGACGGACAGGCCTTCCTGGAAGTAACCTGCCAGCAAGAACACGGCGTCAAGGTCAAGGAACACAATCAGGATGGTTCGATTGTGTTTTCATTAAAGTTTACAACGTACCAAATTCCAATTCCAAAGGAAACCAACATTGATGCGCTGAATAAACGTTGCGAGCAGTTGTTGGCCAAGGTACAGGAGTTTAACCAGCAATCGTAACGATGCACAAGTTCGGAAGTATATTGCTTGTATGTCTGCTAGCAGCTTGTGGTGGAGACCACAGTATGGTGGACGGCTTATACTCATTCAACGGTGATTTTCATGCGTTGAACAATACAAGGGCTAAAGTGATCATTATGCTTGCTCCCGATTGCCCGCTATGTCAGAACTACAGCACCGAATTTGTAGATATGGCCAAGACATATGCGTCGTCAGATATAGAGTTTATTGGTGTCTTACCTGGCACGGACTATGAAACAGAGGAAATTGCTCACTTCCGTGATTCGTTTCAATTCGACCTTCCTATTCTACTCGATAGTACGTACCAATATGCACATGCTTTGGAGGCACAGGTTACACCGCAGTTCTATTTAATCGACTCGACATCAAATGTGTTGTATACCGGTAAGTTCAACAATTGGGCTACGGGGCTCGCTCAAAAACGAACAAAGCCCACCGAGTTCTATCTGGAAGACGCGATTAACAGTTTCCTTAAAGGTGAAAAAATATCGATCGCCTATACCGAACCAATCGGTTGCGTTCTAGAAGGTGTGGAGTAAAATCATCTTTAGACATTTCAACGGTGGTTGTATGTTTGCTAATCCATGGCAAACAAAATCAGTAAAAAACAGGTTTGGGTTCTGTTAGCAATCTCCTTTGTTGCAACCTTATTGGTGTACAATACGGTAAGAAACAAGATTCTAGGTCCGCCTGCCAACGACGATTCAGTGGTCGTTTCAGAGGTGCCTGAGCACGTCTTTTACACCAAACACGTTGCACAAATTATCAATGATCACTGTTTGATTTGTCATAGACCAAATGGAACAGCACCTTTTGTCCTGACCGATTACAAGAAGGTTTTTCGCAAGAAGAAAACCATTCGAAAAGTAGTAGAACAAGGCATTATGCCACCCTGGCCTGCAGATCCAACGTACAGCCATTTTTTAGGGGAGAACACCTTAACCGATATCGAGAAGGAGTTATTGTTTAAGTGGATGGATCAGGGGGCTCACTTTGGTGATAGTGCAGATTTACCAGAACAACCGAAGTTTAATGCGTTGAGCAATCTGGGTGAACCGGATGTGACCGTATATCTACCGCCGATTAAAGTTCCAGGAAACAACCGGGATAAATTTTTGGTGGTGAAGTCGCCTTTTGAACTACCAAACGATACCTTTATTCGTGCGATCGAATTTGTGCCAGGTAAAGACCAGCTGGTGCATCATCTCAATGCGGACCTGTTTAACTATGATGAGGATAAGAAGGCTAGTGTATTTGATGGTAATCGTGTGGTGGATGTAGAGCTACATCCCGAAGAGTATGAGCAACAACTGAACGATTTAATGATCTTTCACGATGATGGCTCAATGCCGGATCGTGTGCACAGTGCGGTGAATTACCTGCCGGGTGTAATTGGCACTATTTATCCTGAAGGTGTTGGCGGGTTTAAAGTGAATAAAAAGGCTGCTTTGGTTGCACGTGATATTCACTATGCCCCGGTTCAACGCGATTACACCGATCAATCCCACTTCAATATTTTCTTTAGTAAGACACCTCCTACACGCTTAACACAAGAAATGATGTTGGGTACGAATGGTTTAAGTCCTATTCAACCTCAATTGGTAATTCCACCCGATACGGTGATGACGTTTGTAACCCGATACCGTTTACCTACAGATATTTCAGTACTCACGGTGAACCCACATATGCACTTGCTGGGCGATAAGCTCATTGCATATGCAGTCAAACAATCGGGTGATACTATTCCAATCATCCGAATCAATCGCTGGGATTTCCGCTGGCAGTATTTTTATACCTTCCCTAAAATGGTGAAGCTAACTGCCGGTACATCCATAGTGGTAGAAGCAACTTTTGACAATACGTCGAAAAATAAGAACAATCCCTTTGATCCACCTCAAACCGTCTCTGAACGCTATGATCGAGAAGGCGCGGGTATGCGTACGACTGACGAAATGTTCCAGTTTATCATCACGTATCTCGATTATGAAGAGGGCGATGAGGAAACCAGCTTGTCGCTAGAGTGATACCGTATTGTTGTACGGAAGCGTTAGGCCAATCGACAGACCAGCGTATCCTTTGTGATAGTGCAGTTCACCTGTAGATCCGAAATTGAGTTCATAAGGAACACGCATAGGTTGCGACGAACCGCAAAAGCGCAGATCGATCACAAGTGTTCGATCGTACGGAAGCTTTTTTCGCAAGCCAACGGTGTAAACAGGGTTAAAATGCACATCCTGTTCTGGCCTGGATGCGGGTTGGAATCCAAAAAACTGATCCACAGCACCAACGACCTGTTCTTGCTGTGTTTGGCCATTGGCTGTAATTAAGGTGCGAACGCGAAGCATATTCGTATTCACAAACATGTCCTGGAGGTTAAAACCGAAACCAAAGCGAAGCTGCATGTTTTCATTCAGGTGCATATTGCGCGAAATACCAACGTAACCTTCCACGGCAAATGCTTGTTTTTGAAAACTCCAGGTTGCGTCCTGATCCAGGTTATGAATATCGGCACGCAGCGTTGCATCGTATTTTACAGTTGCACTGGTACCGTACACTGCAGTATGAAGTTGGAAGTACGGTTTGTCTTTGTAGTTTTTGCTCAGGGTGAAGTCCTGGCTATACCCAATTCCTACACTGTGTGTTCGTTTTCCGGTAAAGTCTATTTCCAGAATGGAGTTGGTGATGGTAACCGGTTTAAAAACCTTTTGAACCAGTATAAACTGGCCCTCTATTGGTAATCGCTTAGATGTGCTTTCTTCTTCCTGCGCGCAAACTGTTGAAAGAGATAGCGCAATACCGATTAATGATAAGATGTGTTTCTTCATGCCAGCATTAAATTACATCCGCGTTGTTCGCTGTGGTCGAACCTACCCAGAACCTCAAATGTACCATCTTTATGCATTCTTCCGATGTCGGAAGTTGCAATGAAACTGCAAGATTGCACGTTGGCTAAATCTATGACATTAATTCGACCATTTTTTCCTGGTTGTACTTTGCCAAACGGATCGTCAATTTGAGTGAGGTCTACGCGCATCCAGGGAGGGCATGTGAAACGTTGGTTTGATGTGGAGTATGCCTGGCTGAATAATTCAGTCATACCGTATTCGGAGTGAATTGGGCTGGTACCAAATCCTTTTGCGAGTTCGGCATGAAGTTCCGAACGAATAATCTCTTTTCGTCTACCTTTCATTCCACCGGTTTCCAGGACAGTAAGGTGCTGAAAGTCACCATTTAACTTCGCACTGAAATCAAGTAACGCATAGCTTACCCCAATCAATAAGGTTTTTTGTCCCAAGTTCTCATTGACTTCCAGTTGTTTTTTTAAGCCATCGTGATCGTAGAGGTAAAAACCACTTGAAGGCTGATTTGACAAATCAATAAGTGCGTTGGTCATGGCAATTAGGGAAGAGTGCTCTCGTTCGAGGTAATTCGGAAGTAAGGCTAAAATGCACCATTCCGACGGATCGCCATAAACCGCTTTGAAACCCTTTAAAAAAGACTTGTTGTACCAGGTTATGTCGGTATAAAAGTGTTTACTGGTGATGGTACCTGTTGTAGCCGAGCTTTCAAACAACTGGTCGTCTTTCGGTTGCCATTCTCCGCTTGTAATTGTATGCGACTTAAAGAATTCGATGGGTAAAAATGGAATTTCACTCCAGTGTTTAACAGAATCGGGGGAAATGTCAAGAAGACTTAAATATTCGCTATAAACTGCATTTTGATCGACCTGGAACCGAAATATTTTCAGCGCCGTTTCGTTAAAATTGTGTTTATTTACACGGAAAACTTCGTCGTACGAAATGGGCCAGGTCATCGCGAGCAAAATTAGTAAAACACTACACTTTACAGCAGTATTTCTGCTGGTGATGTTCTTGTTGACCTCGTGTGGTGAAGAGATTACGGGAGAATATGCACCCGTCATTACTCTAAACGAAGTAGAAATCGTAAAAAAGAAAGACGATTCCGATTCTTTGTTGGTCATTCGGTTTGACTATGAAGATCTGGATGGAGATTTAGGGTTGAATGATGATGATACGACAGGCGCGTTTCGTGGTATGAATAACCTTATCATAAATTTTGAAGAAAAAGTGAACGGGAAGTATGAGGCTCTTCTTGATCCTACACGTACCGTTGAGGCCAATTACCATCAACGTTTCCCAAGCCTCACACCAACAGGTAAAAACAAGAAAATTAACGGAACAATGGCGGTGATGTTTTCCATTAGTCCGAATGAAATATACGCCGATACGTTGGCGTTTGATCTCCATATTATTGATAGAAATCTAAATCAGAGCAACTTTATACGGGTAACCGACGTTACATTGGTGCAATAATGATTACAAAACTGTACACTTCCGTTGGTCAAATCCCGGCATTTAACCAATCAAAATTTGATTATGTTTGCGGGTCTTTACAGGACTTCAGCTCGAATTAACAGTTTTGGAACAAGAATTGATTTGACTGAAAGAAAAACAACAATGAATAAGATAGTAGCAACCTTGAAGCCATTAAAGATAGTAGCCATTGCGATGTTCTTGCTTTTAGGAGTGGGGCAGGCATCGGCGCAGAAATTCGCGTATGTAGATACAGAGTATATTTTGTCTCAATTGCCCGACTATAAGTCGGCCCAAAAGCAGCTCGACGAACTGTCGGAAAAGTGGCAAAAAGAGGTAGATGCGATGTACACTGAGATTGACAAGTTGTACAAGAACTATCAGGCCGAAGAGGTGTTGCTCAATAACGAACAAAAGAAGCAGCGTCAGGAAGAAATCATCGCCAAGGAAAAAGCTGCGAAGAAATTTCAACAAGAGAAATTCGGTTTCGAAGGTGAGCTGTTTAAAAAGCGCGAACAGTTGATCAAACCAATTCAGGATCGCGTTTTCGATGCTATTCAAACCATTGCAAAACGGGAAGATTTCGACTTCATTTTCGACAAATCAGGTGATATGATCATGTTGTTCTCAAATGCACGGTATGACAAAAGTGATGACGTTTTAGAGGAGCTCGGCATTACGCCATTGGATGAAAAGGAGAAGAAAGACGACGGAAACCCTCCAGGTGGGGATTTACCTCCAGAGGACTAATACCATTAATTAGAACATAACAGTTACAACTTACAATGAATATTAAAAGTTTATTATTTACTGCGTTAGCGGTGTTTGGATTATCACTGACTTCGCATGCTCAAGCCAAAATTGCCCATATTAATTCATCAGAGTTATTGGAAGCTCTGCCACAATTAGATAGTATCAACAAGCAAATTGAAGATCTTGGAAAGGAATATCAGGAGATGCTTAAAGCTATCGAATCGGAGTTGGCCAATAAGCAGAAATTCTGGACAGAAAACCCAGCAACAAGTGACGCAATTACCAAGCTTCGTGCAAGCGAGTACGAGCAAATGGCTACACGCTATCAAACGCTTCAGCAAGAGGCACAACAGGCGCTGTCTCAGAAACAAGCCGAACTCATGCAGCCGTTAATAGAAGAAGTAAAGAAGGTTGTTCAGGACGTTGCCAAGGCGAAAGGGTATACCTACGTATTTGATAGCTCAGACGGCGGAGGGATGATTTATGGTGATCCATCGCATGATCTGATGGAAGCTGTTAAGCAAAAGTTAAACATCCAATAACATCAAATAATGGCAAAAGCCATTGGTGTATTTGATTCGGGAATTGGCGGACTTACAGTGGCTTCTGCCATAAAACGTCAATTCCCTAATCGAAAAATCATTTACTTCGGAGATACGGTCCACTTGCCTTACGGCGATAAATCGGCCGGACAAATCCAAAAATATATCAAGGCCATCTCGGCCTTTTTGTTTGCGCAAAATTGCGATCAGTTGGTTGTTGCTTGTAACAGTGCTTCATCTGTACTGAATGAGGTAAAGAGCAATCTGCCGCCGTTCAAACGCATCTTAAATGTAATCGACCCGGTAGTAGACTCCATTGTAAACCAGACCGATATACGTCGTATTGGAATTATAGGTACCAAACGAACCATAGACAGTAACGTTTATTCCGACCGACTGCTTAGTCAGAATGATCAATTGGAGGTGTTTCAGTTGTCCACGCCATTGCTCGCACCAATGATAGAAGAAGGCTTTGTGCACGATAAAATTGCCGCGAGTGTAATTCATGAATACCTCTCTGAGATGCCCGAGGTGGATGCATTGGTTCTGGGCTGCACACATTATCCGTTGATCCGAAAAGAGATTGACGCCTTTTATAAAGGTGCAGTCAAGTTGTTTGAAGCTCCCGACTTAATTGTTGAAAGCATGGGTGGGAGGTCCGAAGATAGTGTGTCTGAGGAACCCAATACCGGGGACGATCATTTCTATGTGTCGGATTATACGACTTCGTTTGAGCAAACCGCTCAGCAATTTTTTGGGGCTAAAATTAAGCTGGAGAAGAGCAACCTGTTCGACTAACGACGCATTTTAGGCGTCGAATCCGTTTATTTTTCAAAATCTACCGTTTGTCAAGCCATAATATGGCGTGGTACACGATGCCTGTTTTTCGGGCATTTCTGGTTCTAACTTTGGGTAAATCTAACGTGATATACATATGAAGAACCGAGTACTTTTACCCCTGCTAACCTTACTAATTTCATCACTTACTGCTTTCGCCCAAACCGCGGAAATTCGCGGGTCTGTTATTGATTCGGAAGTTGACGAACCACTTGAAATGGCTGATATATTGTTGTATCAGAAAGGCAAAATTGTTAACGCACGAACAACTGGGAGCTCAGGGGAATTTTCTATTCCCGGGATTCAGCCCGGTACCTATACGTTTGAAATTCAATACCTCGGTAATGTCATACGTACGGAGATTGTAACACTCGCTTCAGGTGAAGTGTTGAATAGGTATGGCTTGAAGCTTTCAACCACAGGGGACAATGTGCTCAATCCTTATGAAGGAAGGTTTGTTAAGTCCGAGGATATTGAGGAAGAAGACCCTCAGGAAATTCAGAAGTTCGGAGGCCCCAGTATAGATGTCGTAGCTGCAATTAACCCAAATATAACGAAGTCTCCTGGTGGGCGATTAACAGTAGGCCAACATCGCTCCAGTGCAACGCAACAGTTTACTGGAAACGGCATTCCTTTATTGGGCGGTGGACCATCTACCTTTCTTGGCCTTTCCACTGTGGAAGTACTTGATAGAGGTGTCCCAGCGCGATACGGTAATTTCACAGGTGGTGGTATTCGGTACGCGATCAAACCAATCGCACCAAAGAGCGAAACACTTGTTCAACTTCAATCTTCAAGTCCGTTTAACAGTTATCACCATAATTTGGGGGTATTATATTTATCGCGAGCGTTAAAGAAACGCGAAGTGAAAACACCTAAAGGGGCGACTGAAGAAACCGTATTCGGTTTTTCGTTGTTGGGTACCTACAAGTTTCAGGCAGATCCACTACCCAGTGTCGTAAATCCCTTTGTAATTGACCCGAATGTACTAACAGATATCGAGCAAAACCCGCTAGTAACCAGCCAACAAATTGGTGGATATGTGCCTTCGGCTACGTATCTGGATGAATCCATGCTAAACCAACGTCAGGCGCGTCCGAATGCTCAACGCCACGATGGGAGTGTACGACTGAAGCTGAGTTACAACCCATCGCAGTGGTTATCGATCGACTTCATTAATACATTTGATTATACCCAACGTCGATTGTCACAAGCCAACAACGTCTTAATGAACAGCCACGAGAATCCAACCCAACGCTATAATTTCATCAATTCGCAACTTCAGATTGCTCATGTAGTCAAATCACAATACGATAAATATGGCAGTCGTGTGGATTCCAGTGAAGGTTTGATTAGTCGGCTTTCCTATATGGTAGACTTAAACTATCAGCAGACCAACTCGGCTATTTTCAATCACAGACATAAAGAGAATTTATTTAATTATGGTCACGTAGGTCGGTTTAAAACCATTCAGGTTCCTCAGTATCGTTATGTGGAAGACGGCAATACCACTTATATCGATGAGGATGGTAACGAGCGTACGCTTACCAATTATCATGAACTTGCAGGTTACCGGGATTCATTGTTGGGTTTTGAAGAAGGTAATGCGAATCCTGCCCTGGCCGATTACACCTCGTTTATTTACAATCAGTTGCTGGATGTAAATTCAGTTCAGGACATCGTATCGAGGGGAGGGGTGTTAAATGGGCAGAACATCCCCACGTTGTATTCATTGTATAGTAATCCAGGCACCGTATATGGAAGTTACAGCAAATCATTTCAGAAACGCTTTAGCTTGTCGGCCTATACTGAGTTCTCGCTACATCCATTTAAGAAAAAGCGTGATCATCAGCACGATTTTGAAGTTGGTCTATCGTTCATGCAAGACGTATCGGGTTATTATAATCTAAACGCCTCGGGCCTTTGGCAACTCATGCCACTTCTGGCCAACAGCCACTTGCAAAACGTAGATGTAAATGAACCCATCGTGAGATATGATGATCAGGGTCGATTTATAGATACCGTAATGTATCCCGTATACGTTGACGTTGAGAGTCAGAAAACGTTTGATCGCAAGTTGCGTGACAAGCTCATTGCCCAGGGCTACAGAGACGCTGACGGAAACGCAATTGACGAAGCAAGCAGAATTGATGTGAACACCTTATCTCCAGAAGTCTTTGACCTGTCGATGTTCAGTGCCGATGAATTGTTGAATAATGGTAACGCGTATGTAGCTTATGCAGGGTACGATCATCTTGGAAACCGTGTCAGAAAGAAACAAGGATTGCAGGAGTTCCTGACCAATGATGGAGAACGGCCCATGGATGCATTTGCACCCATAACGGCAGCCGCCTGGATTCAGGATAAAGTGGTGTTAAAAGACATGGTGATTCGTGCTGGAGTTCGTTTTGAACGGTACGATGGCAATCAGATGGTGCTGAAAGACCCCTATTCCATTTTCCCGATTAAGCATGTGAGCGAGGTAAATGAAATCAATGGTGTTGCGGTAAATCATCCCGAAAGTGTGAAAGGTGATTTCGCGGTATACGTAGATAATACAGACAATCCGAATAAAATAGTTGGTTACAGAGACGGGAGCGACTGGTATGATGCAGATGGTATCCAGGTTACTGACCCCAATGTGTTGGCAAATGAATCAAGCTCAGGAAGAATACAGCCATATTTGCTGGATCCTGAAAACCAAGAACTTACGAGACATTCGTTTAAAAGTTTCAAGGCTCAGAACATGGTGTTGCCACGTATCTCATTGTCGTTCCCGATCAATAGTACAAGTCTGTTCTTTATGAGCTATGACCAATTGGCTCAGAACCCTACAATGGCTCAGACGTTTTTGCCATACACCACGTACTACTACATGCAAAGTAATATCAGCGGTGTATTGCCAAATCCTGAACTAAAAGCTCGGGTGAAGACAGAATACAACATTGGATTTAAGCAGGCGGTAGGACTAAAATCAACCATTAAACTTTGGGCATCTTATGCCAACGTGGCAAACGATTTTAACCTGTTTCGAATTGAGCAAGCCTATCCTTACTCGTATACTACCTATAGTAATGTAGACTTTGCAACCATCAAGCGATATGTAATGGAGTATGAACATATTAGCCGAAGAATAAATATCACAGGCAGCTATGCGCTCCAGTTTGCCGATGGTACTGGCTCAAACGCGAATTCGGCTGCATCCTTAATTCAGAGTGGTCAACCTAATTTGCGAAGCTTGTTCCCACTAGCGTACGATACAAGACACACCTTAAAAGGTGGTGTAGTATTTAACTTTGGTTCAACATTGAAGCGCAAAGACATGGCTCCATATGTGGGCCCGGTGATATTTGGCAAGCCAATACTCGCGAACGCGTATATTAGTATGAACTTTCAGTCACTTTCTGGCGAGCCCTATTCGGCAATCCAGCGTGCAATATCATCTGCACAAGCGGCAAATGGTGTTGTACAGCGAGCACAAACCAAGGGTAATCCATTTGGTAGCAGAATGCCCTGGACGCATAACGTGAACATTCAGGTGAATAAGAGTTTCCTTTGGAGAGACAAGCGAATGTCGGCGTATGTATTGGTGGATAATGTTTTAAATAACTTACTCGTTCAGAATGTTTACCCTTACACAGGTCAGGCATCGAACGATGGGTACTTGAATTCGCCTCATGGCCGTCAGCAAGCAGAAAGTCAGATTGATGCACAAACATTTGCCATGTTATACCGAATTCGTATGAATAACCCTGGCAACTTCGGTGCCCCACGCATGGTGAATATGGGTCTAAAAATGGAATTCTAAATCCGAATAGTAGGTGTGATGCGAAGACGAAAGGCGTTTGAATCTATGATTTATGTAAAATCCGTTTCTCAAATTGTAATGGACGGTGGTAAAAACCTCATTTTTGCGACGCTTAAAGAGATTACATTTGAACTTAATGGTTAATTCCCTAAGTATACTCATTGTTGATGACCTACATGATTCGTTCTTAAAGCGGATGAATGAGATCGGTCTAACCTATACTTACAAGCCAGATATTCCCAACGGAGATATTACACGTGTGATGGCTGACCATCAGATACTTGTAGTGCGCAGCAAGATACAGGTAGACCGTGATTTTATGCATGCCAATCCTCAACTTCAACTTATTGCCCGGGCAGGTTCGGGAATGGATAATATTGATTTAGTCGAGGCGGATAAGCGAGGTATTACTTGTGTGAACG
>DIYD01000043.1 GCA_002428905.1 Bacteroidetes bacterium UBA6063
TGATCCCCGGCCTTGGTTACAATCGTACTTAACCAAAGGAAACGGTACTCATCATCAATTTTGCGCACGTATGGACGACTTTCGGCGGGATAGTTTTTCGTCCAGTCATAATTCTTTTTGCTTTCAACTACCTTGGCTGAGATTGCACTGCTGCCAATATACGAATCGTTTGAAGTGCGGTGATCAACAAAATACACGTGTTGGTCATCGTCGCCTGGGATTAATAAACTCAGGCTCAGTCCTTTTTTGTTTTCCTGATATGGCTCAAGTCCAAAGAAGTTATACAACTTGCCTTGTTGATCCACATCGAAATAGGTGATGAACGGCTGTTGGTTTACATCTTCTTTCAGCATAGGAATTCGGATATCACCTTCGTGATAAAACGGCATTGGAGCCCAAAATCCATGAACAAATCGGAAACTTTCGGCAATGAATATGGCTACTTCTTCCGGTATGAGATTCTGGCCGGTTAAATAGGCATGGTGCTTTATTTCAGTGGGTGCTATGTACGTTCCGGATCCAAGCAACACGCGTTTCGCATATTGAGCACCATCTTCCTGTTGGAGTACAACCACGCCGCCAAATACCGGTCTCGGAAACAAAATACCTTTCCACCTGATCAGCGGAACAACCTGCACCCATTGGCCGGATTCATTCTGTAAATAGATGGGTTCGGCAGCTTCACAGTTAAAGAACTTACCAATACTCAACCCACGAACAACCGCATGCCGGGTTTGCTTGCTGAACAGCATTAGCTCTCCCACGTTAAAGTCAACCTTGGTGCGATAATCCTCACTAAAAATAGGTGACGGCAAATGTGCGGGTATATTTAGCACTTCATACATATTTTTACGTAGTTGCTGAATTTTATAATCCTTAGAGGGTCCTACAGCTGCGCTGAAATAGTATTTGCCATCCGTGCCTCGTATGAATCGCGGATTTGTAGCATCTTCTGTCGCCGACAGGGCTTCCTGATTTACCAGCGTTTTGATGGAGTTGATCGGCTGTATACGCTCGTTACCGGTTTCAGGTAAATGAGTCAGTTTAGTTTTGTCGAGTTGCGCATAATGGGTATATAGGCTCAGGTATCGGTAAATGCCAGGCCCAGCATAGATGGCAAAAAACGTAACCAAAATGAGGGCGATGCTCCAATAAATATTCCCACGGTTGCTCCGTTTTGTCCAACGTTTGAAGTAGAGGTACAACAACAAGGCAACAACAATAATCAGCAACATGTATTTACGCACACCAATGAAAAAGGGCTGTAAACTGCTTCGAGAAGCAAAGGCAAGAAACAACACGATCAGGAGAATAGCCCAACTTAATACCGGTTTAGCAGAAAATGCCCGGCGAATAACGTTAACAATGGCTTTTCGCGTATTAACGACAATCCAATACAGTCTGTTTTCGGTTTGTGGCTGCTGTTCTTCCATGCTTATTTGTCTAAAAAGTCTTTAACACCTTTTCTCCAGTCGTCATCGTCCTTTTTAGGTGGGTCTTTCTTTTCGGGTTCGGGAGTTGGTTCGATCACTGGTTTAGAGGATTTTTCCTTTAGATCTTGCTCGAGTGAATCGATTTTATCGAGGGTCTTCTTCGCTTCTTTAACACCTTTTGGTAGTTTCTTCATGATGAGTGGTCCAAGGTAAAACCCAATCAAAATACCAATCAGGGCCAAAACGCCGCTCAACATGGTATACAAGGGGTTGACTTCACACAGCAACCAGGTGAGATAACTAAATACAACGGCAATTATTACGGCCGGAATCAAGCGCTTTGAGAACGGTTGATTGTTTACAAAGCTGTAAACACCAGTGACTTCCAAAGGTTCTTTATGACTCAGATCGTACCAGCGTTTGTACCAGGTATATCCTTTTTTATTGTCCCAGAAATAAAACAAGGTTCCGAGAACAAGTCCAACTATAAGGGAAAGAAACGTATCCATAAGCTATTGAATTAACTGGTTATAAATATCGCGATGTGCTGCAATGGTATTCGCAGCCCACAGCTGACGGCTTTCGTTCCAACGTTTATATTCGGTATAGAACGTTGATTTGTCGAATAAGTAGGTTAACAACGGGTTACCCGGATTAATCTTACACAGCATTTGCCACAAGACAACCTGCTCATGCTTGCTGAGATTTTTGTTTGGACTGAGGAGGTAAGCGTTTAAACTGGGAGGAATAGAGGGAGAGGTATTCCCGTTTTCGATTTGGTTCTGCAACCGCTCGAGTCCGAAAAACGCGTCATTCAACAGGTTGTTTTTAACCAGTTGGTTAATGATGCGCTTACGCTTACCATTATTCTCCAGTTCTATGTCAGCAGCAGGATCCATATCACTGGCTGCCGTAACAATCATCTGTTCCAACAAAACATCAATTAAGACAGGGTTATCTACATATACTTCAGGATTACTTGTAATCATGTTTGTGGTGAACAGGTACGACATCAGTTTTGGGTCACTTAAGTTGTACTCAACATGCCCGTGTTTGGATTCTCCCGAGATCGTTGTGTTATTACCCTCGAAAACAAGTAACGACTTATCGGCAGACCCGCGTTTAAACACAAACATGCCTTCAAATGCCAGGGTGTGAAATATATCTACCTGATTAAACGGATGATCGGGGATGTCAAGTTTCATGTACCGCAGGTCGCCGTACGTTTTACAGCTTTCAATAATGTTTGCACGGAGCTCATCGTTAGCCCAGGCATTCGGCTGGTCGTAAAACGTTCGAATCATACCTCGCTGTTCCTGTGCAGCCTTCATTATTCGGCCGACTGAATTGAAATTTAACGTCACGTAATCCAGCATCAACAGATCTTGAGGTGATCGATAGGCAGACATCTCCTGATCAATCTCGAACCACAACCCGGAACGGGAAGTAATATCATCGATTTGATCTTTGTATTGTTCAAAGATGATCTCGTGAATCTGGCGATCGAAGCTGTGATAAGGCATGTAGATCGAGCATTTGGCCTGCTGCGGGCTTAGTATGATGCCATATGGATTTGCCAGACCGTGCGAAAGGTAAAACCGATCACCTTGTTCTTCTGCAATTTCCGGGCTCCACCCCCAGCCATCGATATGAAAAGATTTCAATGCAGTAGGTGCGAGACCAATGTCTTGCAAACATGCATTGTATCGCTTCACCATTACCTCATTGTTCACAGCAACGAGATTGTTCCCAAATAAACCGTGTTCAATCAGTTTAATCATGTATGTTTCCTTTTCGCAGTTCTTCGCTTGCTTGTTGTTGGATGTACATCTTGCGCGCCATATTCTTAATCTCACGGTTTACTCCGGTTTGATTGATACGGATGGCGTTTTCGATGTAATTTAGTGCTTCATATAATCGTACATCGCCAAATGAAACACCTTTCATGTTTTGTTTCATCAGGTCTTTCAATATCTCAAGCTTTTTATCATAGGCCTGAGTGAAGAAATCGTCCGGATTGTCCCACCATACCTCAGGCAGGTCGAAATCAATTAGACGAGCGTCAACCGCTTTCTGTACGTTTCGTAAATCCCGGGATGAGAAGAATGGGTACTTCTCCTGTATCTTATCGAAGAGATTGCCGAAGAAAGCATGGGAGTCAATGCCATGTTCTTTCTTTACGGAATGAAATAGTTCTTCTACTTCGGGATTTGTAAATGCGTAATCTCTTGCTACCAATTCATTGATGGAGTCTAACGATTTCTGAGCCTCCATAAAGTTATACGCTTTAGGGGTCGAATTATTTACAAAATTGTTGTCCAATTCGTTGTATTTCCGCCACCAGAGGTAGTCCTGATCCATGAAATCACTGGGTGTATTGGCCCCTTCCATGGAAATTCTCATTTGAATTCGAGACAATACCGCTTTGTCAATCTGATCCGGAATGTTGGTAAACAAGCTCATTAGGCGGTTGCCCAGATTCACGGCATATGCACCTTCTGTATTTCGCAGGAAAACTCCAATGAATTCACGAACTCCTGCCGACACCCCTTGTCGTGTTCGTTCTTCCAGATTGTTTTCGGCGTCATCAATAGGAGCAAAAACAATTTTATTGGGGTCTTGCATGGGCTTAAACCATTCCATGGCACGCTCGGCAGTGCCGCCCTGAAACGTGGATACAATCGTTTCTGGTAAAGGCCAGAACAGAAAGTTATATCCCAACTGTTCGCAACGTTCCTGCAGCAAAGTGGCGGTTGCTGCAATAAGCATACTTTTACCCGTACCTGGTTTGCCATCAGCCATGGTAATCGAGGGTAAACCTCCCAGCTCATTGATCGGATTCTTTTTTGCATCCAGATCGTAACACAGGAGTCGTTCAGCATACCTTTTAAACAGGTGTTTTGCCTGTTTATTGGCCACAATATCCTCCATTTTAGTAGGATTGAACTGCATGCCTTTCACCTGGACGTTTGAAGTAGACTCAAAGCCTTGCAATACAAAGTCGGTGTTCTCCAGCTTGTAGTGGTTTTGCGTAAATACTTCGGCGTATTTCAGTCCGGTTTTACGCAGTTGAATCTCTTCGGTTATACGCTCGAAATAGAGCAGGGTAAGTTTGAGAAAGTTCAGATCGGATGTTACAATTCCAGAGCGCTCGACATAGGCTCCATAATAATACAAGCTGCATTGAATCGCTTTCGACGGTCGAGTGAGGCTCACCTCGGGTATACCTGCAAAATCGATAGAAACGGACGACACCGTTTCTGCCATAAAGTCTTTCAAGGTATGATTGATGTATGAAGCAGCACTGAACAATAGTATTGCACTTTGTGTCTGAGACTTGTCGTGAAACTCGGGCAATTCAGATTGATGCAAACTGCCATTTTTATTCTTCTGTTGCAGAAGTTCTAATCCACTCGCATCCGCATATAAGTTTGCAACGTATTTCCCCAAACAGTATCCATCTCGAACTGCATTTAGAATTTGATTCGCTGCATTGGAAAGGATGATACGATCGTTACTGATGCGTATCGCCTCCTTAAGTATGGAGACCTGGTCTTCTTGTTGGATATCCATTGCCCGGGTGACATTGGATAAGAAGTTAAGGTTAATTGAAGAATTGGACGTTTTATTGTCTGGTTTCCAGCCCACCTGCTTCAAATAAGGGGTAATGTCGTCACGAAATTCGTGCAGGTCTTCTTCTCTTATCTTGAGTAGGGATGATTCCTGTTTTTCCATTGTTTTACATGTTTAGGTTCCTGGGTTTGGTATACAAATAGGCAGGTGCCGAAAGCTTTTTCAAAATCTCGGGTTGCATATCATTTAAGTACTGTGCTACGTTGTGCGACGTGATCATGTACGTATGGTAATCCGATACCATCTTCTCCATGCATTCCTTGTTCGATTCATCCACATAAAAGATTTGTCGGAGTTCTCCTTTGGAAAGGAAGGATTTACTCCGGCTTTCTCCCGTCGAAAACACTATTTCGGTGTTGTAGGTAAAGATGAAATCATCGTCTTGAAACTTCTTTTTCAGCAACACGCTGAAATCGTTTTTATCGAAGGCGTATTTGCCATAAATCGGTCCGATTTCCATGCGCTTAAGCACCTTAGGCATCACATTTTCATACGTATTGTCAATGTCGGACGCAATGACCTTAAGCGGAGCACTGTTGTGCGTCGCCTTTTTGATGGTTTCGATAAAACCAGGATCCTTGTCTACGTCTGTGTTTTCACGTTTTGAGAAGGCTTTATTGTCGAAAATCATCGTGTAGATGAATGGTTTATTCGTTACACTGTCGTACGATGCCCAGGAGTAGAAATAGGTTCGTGTACGTGCGTCATCGGTATGTTCATTCAATAGTTCCAACGTACCTGGGGTGAACTCCGTAAACAGCGAGGACCACTTTAAACGGATAAAGTAGTTCGATCGACTCATCTGTTTGAGCAATGGCTTTGGATCGGAATGCTTACGCACCAAATGGTCTAGTATACTCTGCTTTAGTGAATCCTGGGAAGGCAACTTGTCAAATTCCGCTTCCTGATTGGCGATGTCGCTTTGCAAGCGTTTGAATTCCAAGAAGTTAGGAAAACTGCTCTCCGTTACATCCACCAACATCGGATTGTCTTCCTCGTATCCGTATTTAAGTTTTAGCGCTTCAATGGAGTTGAGGAATTTCTGCGAAAATGACTTGACCGCTTTCAGTTCGAGTGAGCTATCCAAATGAATGGTGTCGAACGAACTAAGTAACGTGTTTAGGGCAAATCGTAAATAACTGAAATAGTCTACATAAGCGTGGTCTCCTGCAAGTACGCTCCGATCAAGTTCAGTAAAGTGATCGTTTATGTCTATCGTTTTCAATAAACTAGTCCATTAAGTCGTTAACTGAGTTCGATGAATCATTCGAAGTGTCTCCACCAGTATCTACTGGAGTGTTGTCTGAGCCGCCTTCGTGCGTGTGCGAGAAGGTTTCCCGTATATCGATGCCGAACTTTTTGCTGTGTTCTTCCATGATTTTGGCATCCTCCTCTTTGTATTTTGCTGTGGCCTCAGCCATGGCAACCAACACCTGGTGTAACTCGGTCATACGTTTTGGATGTTTCTTAACACGCTCAATACGATCGCGTTCTGATCCTACCAGTACTTTAGCTGCGATTTCAGTAATCTTCTGGTCGGTTTTTACACCCGCCTCTTCATACATCGATGCGGCTTCCTGAGCGGTAGCCGATTGGATTAATTGCAAACCTGATTCGTAGGTAGTCACACGCTCTTCGGTATCACTTTTCAGCTGACCAATCAATTGTTTTAAGTTGTTCTTGGTGGTGGTTTGCGCTTCCAGGTGAACTACAATTTGGTCTACAAAGCGTTCCTTCGACTGGAAGATACCCAGGGCAATATTGAACTTACCTTTTAGTTCGGCGCGTTGCTCCTTTAGGTCTGCTACTTTTTTCTCTTGTTCGGTGTATTCCGGACTGTTATTCGGAAGCTCGGTGAGCTCCTCCTCCGCTTGTTTTAGTCTATTTT
>DIYD01000050.1 GCA_002428905.1 Bacteroidetes bacterium UBA6063
TAAAAAACTCGGAGAATCTGGTTTAGATGGATTCTTTTTGGGTGGAAGAAACATGCCCTGGTATTTAGCGGGCCTGAGTATGGTGGCCACCACGTTTGCAGCAGATACCCCCCTTGCCGTAACAGAATTAGTAGCACAAGGAGGGATTGCCAAGAACTGGCTTTGGTGGAATGCCCTGGCTGGAGGTCTGTTAACCACCATTTTCTTTACACGACTTTGGCGCAGATCAGGTGTGTTAACCGAAGTGGAATTCATCAATATCCGATACAGTGGCAGAGCGGCAAAGTTCCTCCGTGGTTTTAAAGCATTTTACCTTGGCTTATTCATCAACGCCATGATCATTGCCTGGGTGAATCAGGCATTTATGTCACTTGTACAAGTGTTCTTTGGGGTAGAAGGGGTACAATTGTACTGGATCACAGCATTGGCTATGGTTTTTGTATTTGTGTATTCGAGCATCTCCGGATTAAAGGGTATTGCAGTAACCGACGCTGTTCAGTTTGTCATTGCAATGACCGGGTGCATCATACTTGCTGTTATTGTGTTGAACAGCAGTGATATTGGTGGGGTAACCGGGTTGAAACAAAAGCTCCCCGAGCATGCTTTCTCCTTTTTTCCAAGTTTAACGGGCGACACCGTAGGTAAACAGTTTGCGCTTACACTTACTACATTTCTTACGTATATCGGTGTGCTATGGTGGAGCAGTTGGTATCCTGGAGCTGAGCCTGGAGGTGGAGGATATGTGGCACAACGTATGATGGCCGCAAAGGATGAAAAGAACTCGATGTTTGCTACCCTGTTCTTCCAAATTGCGCACTACTGTCTGCGTCCATGGCCATGGATAATTGTAGCCTTGTGTGCAGCTGTGCTGTATCCTGATTTATCGGCGAGTGACCAAAAACTGGGATACGTATTAGCAATGAAAGAATACCTGCCTACCGGATTAAAGGGTTTGCTACTGGTAGCATTTCTTGGGGCGTATATGAGTACGATTTCCACCCAATTAAACTGGGGAGCAAGTTATTTGGTAAATGATTTATATGTGCCAGCCACCAAAAAAGAAAAGGACGAGCACGATTCGGGCCGCCTGGTAACTGTAAGTCGTGAGGCAACATTTGCTATCATGTTGACCGGTCTATACATTACCACAAAAATCAACACCATATCCGGAGTTTGGGAGTTCATCTATCAATGCGGTAGTGGGTTGGGTCTGGTGCTGATTCTCCGCTGGTTTTGGCATCGAATTAATGTTTGGAGTGAAATAACTGCCACATTAGCACCTTTTGTTGTTTATGGCACAATTAAGGTTAAACGATACGTGTTTGAGACGGCTTATGCAGCGAAGCATGGCATTCTTCCGACAAATGAGGTAACCGATGGTTTGTGGTATTATGATTTTGCCACCGGTGTTTTGCTGTCGGTTGGCTTCACCACCATATGCTGGTTATTGGTTACTTATATGACGCGTCCGACAGACAGCAATGTGATTGCCAAATTCGTTGAACGTGTTCAACCACGCGGTATCTGGGGAGCATATTCTTCACCCGACAACTCTGCTATAAAGTGGTTGGTGCTTGCCTGGATTTGTGCGGTAGTTATGGTGTATAGCGCATTGTTTTCCAGTGGAAAGTTCATTTTTCATGAGTGGTCAGAAGGACTTGCTTTTCTAGTAACGGGAGTAGTTTCTTTTCTCGGTTTTCGACTATTTGCCAGCAAAGGAAAACTGTTTGAATAGGTTGGCACGACAATTGTCAATACCTATGCACTAAACGAAGTTTTTTAAAACTGACAGATTGACAATGTTCGACGAATCAAATATGTTTTTTCATTTGGAAACGGATGACGATATAGACAATCCGGGTTTTGTGACATTAATGACACAAGACGAAGAAAATGAAATGAATAAAGAAGAGTACCCCGATGAACTTCCTATTTTGCCTTTGCGAAATACGGTGTTGTTCCCAGGTGTGGTATTCCCAATTACACTAGGGCGCGATAAATCCATCCGCCTTATTAAGGAAGCCTATAAATCCACCAAGATCATTGGTGTAGTGTCTCAAAAAGATGCTAAAATAGAAGATCCTTCCATTGAAGACTTACATCAAATTGGCACGGTAGCCAAGATTGTAAAGATGATCCGCATGCCGGATGGGAACACAACGGCTATAATTCAGGGTAAACGAAAATTCCGTGTTACAGAATACAGCCAAACCGAACCTTATTTTAAGGCCAAGGTGGAAGGTGAGCCCGAGCAGAAATTGAAATCCGACAAGAGTTTCAAGGCCTTGTTGAGCTCGGTTAAGGAAATGGCGACTCAAATTGTGGAGTTGTCACCAAATATTCCGAGTGAGGCCAATTTTGCGTTGAAGAACATCGACAGCCCGAACTTTCTGATCAATTTCATTGCGTCAAACCTGAACGTTGAGATCGACGAGAAACAGACCATATTGGAATTTGACAACCTGAATCAAAAAGCAGAACAAGTTTTACAACATCTCACAAAGGAGTTGCAGATGCTTGAGTTGAAAACTCAAATTCAGTCGAAGGTTAAGGTTGATTTAGACAAACAACAACGCGAGTACTTCCTGCATCAACAGATCCGTGCTATTCAGGAAGAACTGGGTCAGGAGTCTCCAGATCAGGAAATTGAAAAATTGCGTGCCCGAGGGAAAAAGAAAAAGTGGGATGGAGTTGTTGCAAAGGCGTTTGAAAAGGAGTTGGATAAACTTCAACGCACCAACCCGGCAACACCAGATTACTCTGTAAGTCTGAACTATGCAGAGTTGCTGCTTGAATTACCCTGGGGAGAGTATTCAAAAGACAATTTTGATCTTGATCGTGCTAAAAAGACACTTGATGCCGATCACTTCGGTTTAGAGAAGGTAAAAGACCGAATTCTCGAATACCTGGCGGTGCTAAAACTAAAGGGCGATATGAAGAGTCCGATTCTTTGTTTGTATGGCCCTCCTGGTGTTGGTAAAACGTCGTTGGGTAAGTCTATCGCCAAGGCCGTAGGCCGTAAATACGTACGCATGTCGTTGGGTGGTTTGCATGATGAAGCAGAATTGCGTGGACACCGTAAGACGTACATTGGTGCAATGCCCGGGCGGATTATTCAATCCATCAAGAAAGCACAAACCTCGAATCCAATCTTTGTATTGGATGAGATTGATAAGATTGGAAATGATTTTAGAGGCGATCCTTCTTCTGCTTTACTTGAAATTCTCGATCCGGAGCAAAACAATGCTTTCCATGATAACTATGTAGATCTTGATTACGACCTATCTAAGATCATGTTCGTTGCAACGGCAAACCGTTTAGATACGATTCAACCTGCTTTGCTTGATCGAATGGAAATCATAGAGATCAATGGATACACGCAAGAAGAGAAAATTGAAATTGCTCGAAAATACTTGATTCCCAAACAACGTAAAGAACACGGTTTAAAAGCAAATCAATTCAAGATATCTGACGGCGTTCTGGGTAAGGTAATTGACCAGTACACCCGTGAAAGTGGAGTACGTGGCCTGGAGAAGAAGATTGCTTCCCTGGCTCGATACAGAGCGAAACAAATTGTATTGAAGGAAGACATCGGAGGGAAGGTGACCGCAAAAGATTTGGCTACCATCTTAGGTAATCAACGCATCGAAAAGGAGCAATATCAGGATAACGATACAGCAGGTGTTGTAACTGGCCTTGCCTGGACATCTG
>DIYD01000045.1 GCA_002428905.1 Bacteroidetes bacterium UBA6063
GCTTCGGTTTTACGTTGTTTTGATGTTTCGGTGTTGGCCTTATGGCGAAGTTCGTATGACAACTCCTTTAAATCTATACGGGCCAAAAGATCGATCAAACACTCCGCTCCCATTTTTGCAATGAACTTATTGGGGTCGGAATCTTCCAAATATTGATTTTCCTGTGGTAGCTCTTCAACAATGTTCAGGTATTCTTCCTCTGTTAAGAAATCCATTTTTTGGATTTCCTCTCCTTCGGGTCCTTTGGCAATACCCGGCTGAATTACCACATACCTTTCGTAGTAGATAATCATATCCAACTTCTTTGAAGGAAGTCCCAACAGATATCCTATCTTATTGGGCAAGGAACGGAAATACCAGATATGGGCCACGGGTACGACCAAATTGATATGCCCTACCCTGTCCCGGCGAACTTTTTTCTCGGTAACCTCCACACCACAACGGTCACAAACAATACCCTTGTAACGGATACGCTTGTATTTACCACAGTGACATTCATAGTCCTTAACAGGTCCGAAGATTCGTTCGCAGAACAAACCACCCATTTCTGGTTTGTAGGAACGATAATTAATGGTTTCTGGTTTTATAACCTCACCGTTTGAACGCTGAAGGATTACTTCCGGAGAAGATAAACCGATACGTAAACTTTTGAAGTTGCTTTTTATTTTTTGCTCTTTTTTATTGTAAGCCATTTCGTGTTTTTCTTAGTGATTTGATACCAAAACTTAATCGAATGATCAATCAAAGGTCAATTCAAGACCTAATCCGCGAAGCTCGTGTAACAATACGTTGAACGATTCTGGCAACCCAGATTCAACTGCATTATCTCCTTTTACGATTGCTTCGTACGTCTTAGCTCTACCAATGATGTCGTCCGACTTAACGGTCAAGATTTCTCGCAAGATGTTTGACGCACCGAATGCTTCAAGTGCCCAAACCTCCATCTCACCAAAACGCTGACCACCAAATTGAGCTTTACCACCCAATGGTTGTTGCGTAATCAACGAGTATGGTCCGATCGAACGTGAGTGCATCTTATCGTCAACCATGTGACCCAGTTTCAGCATGTAACTGATACCTACGGTTGTTGGTTGATCGAAACGCTCTCCAGTTAATCCGTTGTATAAGTATGTAGAACCATTTGCAGGAATACCGGATTTCTTCACGTAATCTTCAATGTCTCCTTCAGTAGCACCATCAAAAATTGGTGTTGCGAAGTTTACACCAAGCTCCTGACCAGCCCAACCCAATACGGTTTCGTAAATTTGACCAAGGTTCATACGCGATGGTACACCAAGTGGGTTCAATACGATATCAACCGGGGTTCCGTCTTCAAGGAATGGCATATCTGCCTCAGGTACGATACGTGCAACAATACCTTTGTTACCGTGACGACCCGCCATCTTATCACCAACCTTTAGCTTACGCTTCTTAGCAAGGTAAACCTTAGCCATTTGTAAGATACCGGTTGGCAACTCATCTCCCACACTAATTGCGAAGTGCTGACGTTTGAAATCGGTGGTAACTTCATTCAGGCGAAGCTTATAGTTGTTTAATGTCTCCGCAACTAATTTGTTCTTAGCTTCGTCCGCTGTCCAGCCATTGTAGGATACAGAGCTGTAGTCGATTTCAGCAAGTGCTTTCTGCGTGAACTTGGTTCCCTTTGGAATTACTTCCTCGAAGTATACATTGCTTACACCTTGTGAAGTTCTACCGTTTACGATTTTGAATAATTTCTCCACCAGGGTAGTTTTCAATTTCGCAAGGTTTTTATCGTGCTCTGCTTCAAGCTTCGCTAACTTCACCTTGTCGTCTGCTTTCGCAGTCTTGTCTTTCTTCACACGAGTGAACAACTTCTTATCGATTACAATACCCTGAGTAGAAGGAGAAGCTTTCAAACTTGCGTCCTTTACATCACCGGCTTTATCCCCAAAGATTGCGCGAAGTAGTTTCTCTTCTGGAGAAGGCTCGGACTCGCCTTTAGGTGTAATCTTACCAATTAAGATATCTCCTTCTTTAATACGAGCACCTACACGAATCAATCCGTTTTCATCCAGATTCTTCGTCGCTTCCTCGCTTACGTTTGGAATATCATTGGTTAATTCCTCTTCTCCTCGTTTTGTATCACGTACTTCCAATTCATATTCCACAATGTGAACCGAAGTATAGTAATCGTCCTTTACCACTTTTTCAGAGATCACAATCGCGTCCTCAAAGTTGTACCCTTGCCAAGGCATGTAAGCAACCTTAAGGTTACGACCAAGTGCTAACTCTCCGTTATCTGTTGCATAACCATCACATAATACCTGACCTTTTACAACCCGATCGCCTTTCTTAACGATTGGTCGAAGGTTGATACATGTATTCTGGTTCGTACGCTGGAATTTAGTGATGCGGTAAGATTTAACCTCACCAATAAACGAAACTGTTTTTTCGTCCTCCGAAAGGTCGTAACGTACACGAATTTCATTCGCGTCTACGTATTCAATAACCCCATCGCCTTCAGCGTTAATTAAGTTTCTTGAGTCTTCAGCAATTTTCTTCTCAAGACCGGTACCTACGATAGGCGCCTCAGGTCTCAACAATGGAACTGCCTGACGCTGCATGTTCGACCCCATCAGGGCACGGTTCGCATCGTCATGCTCTAAGAAAGGAATTAACGATGCTGCAATCGAAACAATCTGGTTTGGTGCGACGTCCATGTAGTCAACCTCATTGGGCTTAACAATTGGGAAGTCACCTTCGTTCCGCGCTTTCACATCGTCATTCGCAAATGCGCCTTTATCGGTAAGCGGTGCATTCGCCTGAGCAATAATTTTTGTATCCTCTTCCTCTGCGCTTAAGAAAACTACACCGTCTTGTACTTTACCGTCATCTACTTTTCGGTAAGGTGTTTCGATGAAGCCCATGCTGTTGATTTTCGCGTGCACACAAAGAGAAGAAATAAGACCAATGTTTGGCCCTTCAGGTGTTTCAATCGTACACAAACGTCCATAGTGCGTATAGTGAACGTCACGAACCTCGAAACCTGCACGGTCTCTCGAAAGACCACCAGGTCCTAAGGCAGACATTCTACGTTTGTGTGTAATCTCAGCAAGTGGATTCGTTTGATCCATAAACTGAGAAAGCTGGTTGGTACCAAAGAACGAGTTAATAACGGAAGAAAGTGTTCTTGCGTTGATCAAATCGGTTGGTGTAAACACCTCATTATCACGGATATTCATACGCTCACGAATGGTACGGGCCATACGCGCAAGACCAACGCCGAACTGTGAGTACAATTGCTCACCTACCGTACGTACACGACGGTTACTCAAGTGGTCAATATCATCCACGTCTGTTCTTGAGTTACTCAACTCAATTAGGTAACGGATGATTAAAATGATATCCTCATTGGTTAATACCCGAATATCGGTTGATGTTTCGAGTTTTAACTTCTTGTTAATTCTATATCGTCCTACTTCTCCCAAGTCATAACGCTTATCAGAGAAGAACAAGCGGTCAATAATACCACGGGCTGTTTCTTCATCAGGTGGATCTGTATTACGCAATTGACGATAGATGTGTTCTACCGCTTCTTTACCACTGTTTGAAGTATCTTTCTGAAGCGTGTTGTGGATGATTGCGAAATCGTTTTTGTTATCGATTTCTTTGCTAAGGATGATGGTTTTAACACCGGCATCCATGATTTCTGCGATGTGTTCTTCTTCAAGAACCGTATCACGTTCAATCACAACTTCGTTACGCTCAATCGAAACTACTTCACCCGTATCTTCATCAACGAAGTCTTCGATCCATGAACGAAGCACTCTCGCCGCTAATTTTCTTCCGATGCATCGTTTCAAACCGGCTTTGGAAACTTTTACCTCCTCAGCTAGTCCGAAGATGTCAAGAATGTCTTTATCCGTTTCGAAACCAATCGCTCTCAATAGCGTGGTTACCGGGAATTTCTTTTTACGATCGATGTAGGCATACATCACGTTGTTCACGTCCGTCGCGAACTCGATCCAGCTCCCTTTAAATGGGATAACCCGAGCTGAATACAATTTGGTACCGTTGGTGTGGTACGACTGCGCAAAGAACACACCAGGAGAACGGTGTAACTGAGAAACGATCACACGCTCGGCACCATTAATGATAAAGGTACCACGTGGCGTCATGTAAGGAATCGTACCTAAATACACATCCTGTACAATGGTCTCAAAGTCTTCGTGCTCGATGTCGTTACATGAAAGCTTCAATTTTGCTTTTAACGGTACGGCATATGTTAACCCTCTGTCAACACACTCTTCCATGGTGTATCGAGGTGGATCTACGAAGTAGTCCAAGAACTCTAAAACAAATATGTTACGAGAATCCGTGATCGGGAAGTTCTCGCTAAACACCTTAAACAGGCCTTCATTGGCTCTGTCTTCTGATGATGTTTCAAGCTGGAAAAACTCTTGAAACGATTTTACCTGAACGTCCAGAAAATCAGGGTATTTGATGATTTCCGGGATTCGGGCAAAGCTTATTCTTTCTTTTTTATTTTGAACTGTTGACAAGGCTTTAAAATTTAGGTTTAGTGTACTAATAAAAACACAAAGGGCTTCAAACACAGATAGACCCGCAGATTTCTCTGGGGTCTATTGTGTTACTAAAGTGTAGTCTTACTTGATCTCAACTTCAGCTCCTGCTTCTTCAAGTTTAGCTTTCAACGCGTCTGCTTCGTCTTTAGCTACATTTTCCTTGATTTCTTTTGGAGCTGAGTCAACTATTTCTTTCGCTTCTTTCAAGCCTAAGCCAGTCAATTCTTTAACCGCCTTAACTACTTGAAGTTTAGCGCTACCTGCTGATTTTAGGATAACAGTAAACTCAGTTTGTTCTTCGCCTCCTGCTGCACCACCGTCAGCTGCTGGACCTGCTGCTACTGCTACTGCAGCTGCTGCTGGCTCAATACCGTACTCATCTTTTAAGATGTCGGCTAATTCGTTAACCTCTTTTACCGTAAGGTTTACTAACTGTTCTGCAAATTCTTTTAAGTCTGCCATTTTGTTAATTCTTTAACGTGTTTTTTAATTAATTTTCTTTTTCGGATAAAGTTTTAAGAAGACCGCTCAATGTAGATCCACCACTCTGAAGTGAAGAAATAACATTTTTCGCAGGAGATTGAAGCAATCCGATAACTTCTGCAATCAAGTCCTCTTTTGATTTGTAATTGGTTAGTGCGTCCAGCTGGTCATCACCAACATAGATAGCGCTATCCAGGTATGCACCCTTTAACACTGGTTTATCGCTCTTCTTTCGGAAGTCTTTAATCGCGATAGCCGGTGCTTTTGGATTGGAAGCGAATAAGAGTGCAGTTGTCCCCTTAAGGGTATCAGTAAGCTCACCCCAATCTTTTTCGGCTCTCACTAATGCCTGCTTGATTAAGGTGTTCTTTGCTACTTGCATTTTTACTCCGTTCTTGTGGAGTAAACGACGAAGCTCGTTGTTGGTGTTAGCCGTCAACTCAGAGCTGTCTGTCACATATATAAACTCGTAGTTGTTAAAACTGTCTACAAGTTGATCAATCAATTGATTTTTTTCTTCTCTAGTCATGTCTTTCCTGTTTTAAGTTTAAATACCTTCAACGCTGTTAACGTCAATCTTAATACCAGGACTCATCGTACTGGAAAGCGTGATTGATTGAAAATAAGTACCTTTTGCTGCTGAAGGCTTCAAACGGTGCAAGGTGTGAATGAACTCCTGTGCGTTGTCTTTAATCTTATCAGCTTCGAACGATACTTTTCCAACTGAACTATGGATAATACCTGTTTTATCAACTTTGAAGTCGATTTTACCTGCTTTAACTTCAGTTACAGCCTTTCCTACTTCCATAGTTACCGTACCTGATTTTGGGTTAGGCATTAGGTTACGTGGCCCGAGAATACGACCTAGACGACCTAATTTACCCATTACGCTTGGTTGGGTGATGATTACATCCACATCGGTCCAACCACCCTGGATTTTCTCGATGTATTCATCTAATCCAACGTGATCTGCGCCAGCTGCTTTTGCTTCCTCCTCTTTGTCTGGAGTACACATAACCAAAACGCGAACATTTTTACCCGTTCCGTGAGGTAGCGATGCTACACCACGTACCATTTGATTGGCCTGTCTTGGGTCTACACCCAATTTAATGTCCAAATCAATGGATGCATCAAACTTGGTATAGGTAATGTCCTTTACCAAGCTTGAGGCCTCACTCAGGCTGTACAACTTATCTTTGTCAACCTTTGCAAGGGCTTCTTTTCTTTTCTTAGAAATTTTTGCCATTGTATTAAAACGATAAACAATTAGTTATCTTCCGGAAACTGTCCGGTAACAGTAATACCCATACTTCGTGCAGTACCAGCAACCATGCGCATAGCAGAAGTTACTTCAAATGCATTTAGGTCAGGCATTTTGTCTTCAGCAATAGTCTTAACCTGATCCCAGGAAACCTTAGCCACCTTATCGCGGTTCGGCTCAGACGAACCACTTTTAATCTTAGCCGCCTCTAATAATTGAGAAGCTACTGGTGGAGTCTTAATTATGAAGTCAAATGACTTATCTTGATATACGGTAATAACTACAGGAAGTACTTTACCCTGCTTATCTTGAGTACGTGCATTGAACTGCTTACAGAAATCAACAATGTTAACCCCCTTCGCACCAAGTGCAGGACCAATTGGAGGTGCTGGATTCGCAGCTCCACCTCGTACTTGTAGTTTAACGTAACCTGAAATTTGCTTTGCCATTTTCTTATTCTTTTTCTACTTGAACGTAGTTTAATTCCAGTGGAGTTTTTCTTCCGAAAATCTTCACCATTACTTTCAATTTTTTCTTTTCCTCGTTTACTTCTTCAATTACGCCGTTGAATCCGCTGAAAGGTCCGTCAGTAACCTTAACCATTTCTCCAACGATGTATGGTTCAACCATGCTTTCGCCGGTTTCGTTCGCTTCATCAACCTGACCTAAGATTCGGTTTACCTCAGACTGGCGCATTGGAATTGGGGTTCCCTCTTCGTCGCCCAGAAATCCAACAACACCGTTGATACTCTTTATCGTCGGTAACACCTCACCCATTAGGTTGGCATTGATCAAAATATATCCCGGGAAGTAACTTTTCTCACGAGAAGTCTTTTTCCCATTTTTTACCTCGTAAACGCGGTGAGTAGGAATTAAAATTTGAGGAACATAATCGGTTAGCTTTTCGAATGCCAATTCCGATTCCATCATGGCCTTGACTTTTTTCTCCTGACCAGTGATGGCTCGAACCACATACCACTTAAAATCGCTTGTTGCCTGTTCCATACTTGTTAATTCCTAAATAACCTTGCGGTGTGTTTTTATTAAAACAATTTGTATAGGAGGTTAGTAATCAGGTCAAAACCTTTGTCAAGTAGGTAGATCGCTAACGCAAAAATGATTGACGCTACCAATACGATTACCGTACTTTGAACCAACTCGTCCCAGCTAGGCCAAGTTACCTTGTTCACTAACTCGTCCACTGTGACGTTCCATAAATTTTTTAGTCTTCCCATTTTCTTAAATCGCCTGGTAATTAACCGCTGCAGGAGAGACAGGAGTCGAACCTGCAACTTGCGGTTTTGGAGACCGCTGCTCTACCAATTGAACTACTCTCCTATATTCATGTAGCCGGCAACAATATCTGCTGCCAGCTACATAAAATAATTATACTATTCTTAGTCTAAGATTTCAGTTACCTGACCAGCTCCAACGGTTCTACCGCCTTCACGAATCGCGAACTTCAATCCTTTTTCCATCGCTACAGAGTTGATCAATTCAACAGTGATTGTAACGTTATCACCTGGCATAACCATCTCCGTACCTTCTGGTAACTTGATCTCACCTGTAACGTCTGTTGTTCTTAAGTAGAACTGTGGACGGTACTTATTGAAGAATGGAGTGTGACGTCCACCTTCTTC
>DIYD01000042.1:0-6197 GCA_002428905.1 Bacteroidetes bacterium UBA6063
TGTTGAACAACGTAGGTGTGCTCACCATCTCCAAAGACAGCGGTGCCACGTGGTCGTCCGAAGATAAGACATTGGGGCTAGATTTCAGGATATGGAAGAATAACGAGATTCTATCTTCTAGTGGAACAATTACCGATGGAGGATCTGGAGTTTGTTCATCATTCGAATTTGTTTCAAATGGCATAAACCTACATGTATACAACAACAACCTGGTTACGTTTACTTCGCGAGGAGCAAACTATTGGCATTCGTACGACGGATCAACCTGGTCTAAGGACAGTGTTACCAATTATATTCAACTTGCCTCGATGGGTGAAGCATACAATACCGCTTTGGTAGACGACAGTTTATTCGTTTGCTCGTCAAACGGCTTAATTGGTGGGGACAATAAAGGATTTAGGTCGTATTATAATAGCGTTTTCCAGAATAAACGCATCGGTGCATTCAACAAACTTGGTTCTGTATATGCAGTTGGTACACATGAAATTCGAGGTAATGTTGAACCTTCCATTTTCATAAGCACAGACGATAAGAAGACCTGGACCAAAGCGAGTTTCACCAATAGAATAGGACTGGGCCCCGTTGGCACTGCCAATTATGTAGAGCGCTTCTTTGAACATAATGGGAATATGTATGCCGATATGCACGGTGGCTTTGCCCGATCAACGGACCAGGGCAAAACGTGGGAATGGCTAGGCGGAACCAATAAAGGCAACATTGTTTCTACCGGCTCCGTGCTCATTCGTCATCGAGATAATGGTTTCACTTTTGGCGACTATAAATCCATAGACATTTCTGAAGATAATGGCACCACCTGGAAGTCTATTCTTGAGGGCATTCCAGGATACTCGGGACAGAACAACTTTGATAACTATGGCAATGTCTTTCTGGCTGAAGGCACGATCTATCTTGAGGTGTTTGATGGTGGAAGAAGGCTCGTACAATTGGATGTAACCAATAAAAAATGGATAGAAACCGATAAAAACTCAAGTCTTCCTCCAACTGGTGAGTTGAACACCTTGATTGAGTACGACGGGAAGCTTTACGCGGATTTACAACAACGGGGAGTTTGGAAGTTAGACGGCACAGCATCTGTTGCACAGCATACGCTGCAAACAATAGCAGTCTACCCGAATCCCAGTAACGGTATGTACCACTTCGATGTGGATATAAAGTCACCTCACTTGTTTAACGCTCAGGGAACGAAGATCCACGCATTCAGTTACTCCAATAGACTATTGGATATTTCGCACCTGGAAAGTGGTTTATACGTTCTTGAAGGTATAAGCGGTGGCACGGTTTATCGAATTAAGATAATCAAAGAATGATGGTCTAAATCTCAACGTCCTTGTCCGGATCCGCAGGCTTCTCCCTTACGGCTATAATTAGTCGTATGGTTGGCCAGACAAATATGGCTGCGGATACTTCTGCGTTGTTGGTAAACAAATAGAGCGCTACAAACACAACCAACGCTCCAATCGATTCATAAATAATCCGGTTGGCGTTGGTTCGTTCGTCCTTAATGCCTTGTATGCGTTGAGCGTCAACCGCTTGTTTTCGTGCTACATCTTCGTGGTAGTCCGAACATTCGTATTGAAAGGTAGCAGGTTCATTGGTCAAACCACATACCACGCCTTTGGTGGATGAAAACGTTCGATTTTTACAGGTGGAGCAATAGGTTAACTGGTGAGATCGGTAATTGGTTGTCATTCAACAATAATACGGTGCCAATACGATTTGGTTTCACCGGCGATCACCATGAAGTACACCCCTTGTGTCACTGAGGATACGTCGATTGGCATATGTTCCACACCCATCGCATGTGTTACTTCTGCCACTAATCGCCCCTCGGTAGATAACAAGCGTATTGAACGAATTCGGTCGTTGGTAGACCGTACATGGACTGTTTTAGACGCGGGATTCGGGTACACCTTCCAATAACGCATATCGAGTTGACCAACTGAACCCCACATAATACCCAGAGTGTCTGAATATACCACACATCCTGAATCAGTGGTCATCTTCATATAGGCTGAAATGTATTTAGTCTCTAAATCCATTGAATCGGTTTCATGGTCAAACAAGGGTAGCGAAGTCAAATCCATGATTTTAACCGGAACACCCTTACCATTTATGAAGTATAATTCTGCCATCGCATCGGCAGACAAGCTTCCTGAAATAGAGATTTTATTACTTCCGGTAGTGTTTCCCGTGCCACTAATGTCAACCAGATTGCCACTCGGTTTTTTATTGTTGTTAATCACCGTTGTTGCCAAGGTATCACAGCCATTAATATCCGTCACCTCCACGGTAAACACGTACTTCCCAGGCAACGTACTGGCAAACATGGGCGATTGGTTCATCGGTTTGCTGAGCAAATGATCCGGGCTCCATACATAACTGTATTGCCCTGAAGCCGTCACCTCGAGCTTTACACTATCTCCCTCACAGGTAGATTGACCTGGTGAAAGGGCAATTACGGGTTTTGTATGTACAATCACTTGAACGGAATCCCGCCCCTTACAGCCGGTTTGCTGATCTTCTACAGAAACCCGATACAACCGGCCGGTAACATCACTAAACGTCGGATTGGACGTATCGCTTTTGTTTAAGCCCAAAGCCGGACTCCATACAAAGGAATATGGAGATTGGTTGACACCCAACTCCGCCTCTTCGCCTATACACAATTCGACTTTACGCTTCAGATCAAGTCTGATCTCTGGGTTTACTTCAATCGTAACTGTAGCCTTATTTGCACAACCAGATACTTGATTAACCATATCGAGTGTATACACAAAAGTGCCTGTATCGGATGCGGTATAAACCGGCTGAGCAATGGTTGAGTCACTCAGGTTTAAACGCATACTCCATTGATATGTCTCATCGGTTTCTTTTGGCTTACCCAGATTAACCGTCGACCCTTTACAGAGCGACCATTGATCAACGACGGACGAGGCATCTGGCGTAGCCAACACGGTAAACTTCTTAGCTGTACTTACAAATGCAGGACTGGTAGACCTTATCCTAAAATTGTGATTATCACCGTACATGCCTTTCGGTAAGACGATCTTAATAGACTTCGGCTGTGTAGAAGACTCAACGAACCCAAGTTCTGTTGATTTGGATTTAAAACTTCCGTTGGTGTCGGAGATATCGATATAAAACCGATTCGATTTGTTATACGTGCCAATACCTTCTGCGGAGATATCGAGATTTACATTGGTTGTATCTCCTTCGCAGAGGCTTACGGACCCACTGGCTTCAAAATAATGAAGCTTTTGGTATTCAGCCTTGTTGCACAAGTGGCATAAAGTAATGAGCAGGTCGTTGCCTGCGTTCAAATACATGCCGGCTGGCTTGTTCAACAAGGTTAATTTGGTAAAATTCTTAAAGCTTGAGTCACATCGGTACAAGTAGCTATCACCCCAACTTGTAAGGTAATAATTACCCTCTTTGTCTTGTACTATGGCGTTCAGACTATCAACGGTTGTGGTAACACTGGTTGTAATAAGACCTGAAGTGGTGTTCACCTTATAAATCTTTGCTTTGGGTTCATCGGTAACCACAATCAACTCCCCATTTGAATTTAGCATCATCCCTTTAGGGCGGTTTATACCCGATGAAACCAGGGTAGTGTACGTTGGAGTATAAAATGGTGGTGGTCCAACCTTACCCTTAAGAATCTTGTTGTTCTTCACGTCCGACAGATAAAAGGTATTCCCGGCAGACGGATCAACTACGATATCATCAATCTCTCCGGCGCCTGAAATCGGATAGGATATAAGTCTGGAAAATGAAGAGGCATCATACGCAACAATGGAATTGCTGTCTACAACCAGTAACCCTTGATTCCCACCAATTGTACCTACTTCCAAATCACGTGGATCGCTTAGACCCGTAGCCACCGTTTTGAGCTTATAGAACGAATCGAGCTGCAACACTTTTCCGTCCCCCCTATTGGTGATCAGGTAAGACTTTGTATCGCTGAAATAAGCAATACGGTACGGTTTATTGTACTGGCTAAACACAGTGCTAACCGTGCAGATGAAGATGAATAAAGTGCTAACTATTCTCATTGGTTTGTGCTTTTAAAAATTGTTCATATACAATGGCGATTCCTTCTTTAAAACTCCTCGGTTCATAGCCCAGTACCTTACGACTCTTTGTAAGATCGAAACCGGTTACAGGTGGACGTTTTGCAGGCTGATTCAATCGCTCACTGTCAATACGAGTTACGTGCTCCATGGATAGATGAAAATGGTCGGCTACTTGCTGCACCAACTCATAGATATTCATTTGATCCTTTCCTGAAATATTATAAATCCCACGTGCATTTTTACGCTCAATGAGGTAACACCCTTTTGCCAGATCCTCCGCCAATGTTGGAGATCGGTACTGGTCATCCACTACATTGATCTTTTTGCTCTGGGTGAGACTGTCCTTCGCCCATAATACGATATTACTGCGGCTCATATCGGCAACCAAACCATAAACCAAAACCGTTCGAGCAATGGCCCAACTCGTCGCTTTTTCCTGAACAATCTGCTCTCCCCTTAACTTCGAATGTCCATATACACTCACCGGATTCGGTTCTGCTTCTTCACCGTAGGGACCGTCCTGGCCATCAAAGATGAAATCGGTAGAAACAAATACGAAATGCGCCCCTACGTGGTTGGATGCTTCAACGAGATAGTCTACCGCATCTACATTCAAGCGTTGGCATGCTTCCGGGTCGAGTTCACAGGCGTCCACATTGGTCATTGCTGCACCGTGGATAATAGTATCGGGTTGATGGGTTGAAATCACCGAAAGCACTTCCTCCCGATTCGTGATGTCCATCGTTACATAGTGATATCCTGTTTTCTCCAGATGTCTGTTCTCTCCTCTTCCTGTAGCGATCAACGCCACATTGTCTTCTAGTCGGTATAAATCGGTTAACTTTTGACCGAGCAAACCATTGCTTCCCGTTACGAGTACTTTCTTCATTGCTTCGTATACAAAGCAACCGAATACCCCTATTAAAACCAAATTATCGGATCACGGTAATCTCACCATTTGAATAATGGCGTCTTCCGCGCGTGTCAGTTATTTCCAACATGTACAAATAGGAACCCATTGGCACTTTTTCACCCTTATATGTCGCATCCCATTGTTCGAAATCTTCAGACTCATAAATGCGTTCGCCCCAGCGGTTAAAGATTTGTAACTTAACCTGAGCAAAACCCGAGCCCACCAGTCGGAACACGTCGTTTATACCATCATCATTTGGACTAATAGCCTCCGGAACAAAGAATAGTAATTCATCCAGTATTGTGACGATCTGAACCGTGGTATCTAAACAACCCTTATCACTTGAAGCGATTAACTGAACATTAAACTGACCTCCCGCAACATAGGTATGTACCGGATTTTGATCCAGTGCATTGGAGTTATCGTCAAAATCCCAATCCCAACCGACAACGCTGCCGGTCGATAAATCGGTAAATCGGATAGTTGGATTAGACATATAGGCCACTTTCGGATTGAAGTCGAATGCTGCAATTGGTTTAGGGAAGACTTCAATAGTTGAGTCTATTTGTATACTGCATTGTGCCTGATTAAACACCTGTAGACGAACCGCGTGAATTCCAGTGTTGTACGTACGCACAACGGATCGCTCATTAATCACCTCCTCAGCAGGCAATGTCCAATGCAAACTATCTGGATTACCAAAGTCCTCGGTACTGAATGTTACTTCGAGCGGTTCACATCCTTCATGTGGTTGAATGGTAAGCGTATTCGCGGGAGTATCCAGTACTTCAACCTGAATCGAATCTGTATTGGAACAGCCCTGCGTATTGGTTAGGCTGTAGTACACCCAGAAAAGGCCTACACCTGCTGCTTGTGGGTCAAACTGACCAGTGCCAGATACAAATGTTCCTCCAGTGAAACTACCACCACCAACATTGCTTGTGATGTTGATCACCTGCCCATTAGCACAAATCGGTTGTACAGGCTGGATACTCGCATCTGGTACTCCATTTACGATGATATCAATAGAGTCTGTATTGCCACAACCATTGGCCGAGGTTACGTCGTAATACACTTTGTGCGTGCCTGCCAATGCAACAGCAGGATCAAAGTCGCCGGAGTTCGTCAAATACGTTGTTGACTGGAAACTTCCTGCAGAATGATGCAAGCCGGTCAAATTCTGCATG
>DIYD01000042.1:6288-7330 GCA_002428905.1 Bacteroidetes bacterium UBA6063
TGCATGCCGTCGTTTTCACAGAAAGGTCCTGCAGGTGTGATCGCCGCATTTGGAATGGAATCCACAACAATGTCTAAAGAGTCGTTGCCTGTACATCCATTACCATCGGTAATCGAATAGTAAATCGTGTGGTTCCCCCATCCTGCTATAAGCGGATCAAACTGACCAGAGCTCGTCAAATATGCCGTAACTGTAAAACTTCCACCAGCCACTTCAGGTAAAACTGTTTGCACACCATCGTTTTCACAGTGCGGACCAGACAACGCTATCTGGGCATTTGGAATCGAATCGATTTGAATATCCAAAGAATCCAATGCAGAACAACCATTGCCATCGATAACATTATAGTATACGGTATGAGCACCCTGACCAGCAATGTTCGGTTCAAAATCACCGGTAGCATTCAAGTATGCTGTTGTCGCAAAACTTCCCGTGCCGGATACAACCGGACTCAATGTTTGTGTGCTTGCATTTGCACAAAACGGACCAGCTGGCAGCAGAGCAGCATTCGGAATAGTATCCACAACAATGTCTGTTGAATCTAAATTGGAACAACCGTTACCATCGGTGAATGCATAATATACCTTGTGGTTCCCAGCGGCAGCCACAGTCGGATCGAATAATCCGCCAGCAGAAAGGAATGCCGTTGTAGTAAACGTCCCACCTGTGTTAATCGCTCCTTGTAAGGTATGCGCGGTGTCATTGGCACAATACGGGCCTGCGGGTTGAATGCTTGCATCTGGGATGGAGTCTACCACAATGGTAGTGGAGTCCGTATTCGCACAGGTATTTCCATCCGTAAACGAGTAGTAGATGGTATGTGTACCTCTTAATGCCGCAGAAGGATCAAAATCACCTGTGGTCGTCAAATAGACCGTTGTAGTGAATATTCCTCCGGTGTTTATGCCTGGATTTACCGTCTGTATGCCGTCGTTTTCACAGAATGGCCCGGAAGGTTGAATAGAAGCATCCGGGATGGAATCTACCCGTATTAATGTAGAATCTGTATTGACACAGCCTTCTCCATCGGTAAACGTATAAT
>DIYD01000295.1 GCA_002428905.1 Bacteroidetes bacterium UBA6063
CTGCTGCGGAATCAAAACGATCTCAAGAAAAAGCTGAAGCCCAACTCAAGATAAAGAATCGAAATCTATGGCTTGTGATTACAGCATTTGTGGTTTTTCTATTACTTGCCGTCCTCCGGCAGTTGTACCTCAAAAGGAAACAGGAAGAGCAGGAAGCGCTGCTTCGACTGCAGACCGAAAGACTTCGAATATCACGAGACCTGCACGACAATATTGGAGCTGAATTGACCTATATTTCCTCAGTGATTGACCAAAAAAGCTATGCAACTAAAGACCCGGAGAAAAAAGCAGAATATGTGCAGTTGAGTAACTCTTCCAGACTTGCCATGAGTCAACTTAGAGAAACAATATGGGCCATCAAAACGGAAGAGATAACCCTTGAAAAGTTAATGCTGAAGATCAGTGATCTAAGCCAAAAATACACCAGTGGCTTAGGAATTAAGGTGGATGTGAAGAGTTCGGGAATCAACCCGGTATTGAAACCTGCACGAGTTATAAATGTCTTTCGAATCTGCCAGGAGGCTACGAATAATGCTGTTAAATATTCCAATTGCGACACAATTACCATAGATGCGAACGCAGAGGACGACCAACTTGTGATCTGTATTGCAGATGATGGTCAGGGGTTTGACCTGCACACGATAAAAGAAGGGTATGGCCTCAAAAACATGAGGGAACGAGCCGAAGAGCTTGGGGGTACGTTGGAGATCAAATCAGGGCCAAAGACTGGCACCCAATTGACGCTGAGTATACCGATATAATCTGAGCGCTAATTATCAACTACAAATTTGAACCCAAAGCTTACATCTGTTCTCTGGCCGCTTCCTGGTAAATCACCCCGATTGATTATTCTATTGTGATCGACCTCTAGAAAGAATCCCCATGGAGACATGAACTCTGTGGTGAAACCGAAAAAATGGGGTTTGGGATACGCATCATCCTTTATTGCATTGCGAACATTAACCGGCCTCCAATAGGTAAAGGAATACTGACTTTTAACGCTTATAAGTAGAAGCTTCGATGCGAGCACTTGCAGTAAAACGGATGGACCCGCGCCAAAATAGTACCCCTGGGGTTCATTGGTTTGCAGACTTGGAAATTTCGCATTCACATCAAGCGCCGATCGCGTGTTGCTGAAGTAGAAATAGTCGTTGGCATGTATCGCTGGTGCGACCACCCACCGTGAAGTTGACCATGCATTAAAACCCACTGTGTGCCAACCAATTGGCCCTGTGCTTATTCCGGTGCGTTCGCTTTGTGTGTACGGAGTGTTTTTACCTCCGATCTGATCTACCAGCTCTTTAATCACATCGGTATACATCTTACCACGTAAATCGTATTGGAGTTTGCCCTGTTTAAAGTTGTAGTGTTTATACGATAACTCAGCCCATACAATGGAGAGGTTATGTCTGTCTGGCCTGATCGCCTCTGGATTTTGGGAACTACTTCGACTTAGTGCTACTCCAAAGTACCCATAACCGTCAAAAGGGTCGCCGAGATAGGTAAATTCCGAAAGGCTTTGACCAAACAATGAAGAAGGGACAAACCCAAGGAGCAAAAGCCATCGGCACATTACTTTTTCGCTTTAATGATGGTCAAGCCCAGAGTTACACTGGCATAGTAGCCGATATAAGGCCTGTACCCCATCTCCCCCCGGGCGGCAAAGCCAAATTTCTTGCCGGTGTATTTTCTCTTCTCTATGGCATAGGTTTGATAACCGAATCGAGCACCAATTGGAAATCCTCCTGTGGCTTCCTTTACCACGGCATTTATGTCGTCACCACTTGGGTGATTGAAGGAGTTAACGGGAGCAAAAACGGCGTCGAGAAACCAATTCGTGCTTTTAGACCCGGTTTTGCTCACGCCGTACTTATCGGTTTTTATAACCACATTGGTACTTACCCTATTCAGTATTCCGGCATATATACTTGTGCTCGTATGGCTGGCAAATTCGTACGGTTCTAAGTCGGGCAAACTCAAATCCTCGTGTAAGTTCTCTCCAATGGGGAAGCCGGCATTTCTAAAAATCAAACCACCTCTGAATCCAAACTGTGTTCGTTTATGGGCAGGAATCGTAATCGATGTTAATCGTGATGTGCGTCGTATCTCATTCCCGTAACGTTCTTCGCTGATTGTTTCATTGTCCAGACCTATGCTCACATTTGTCTTAACCGTTTTATCGCGCAGAAATAAGATCGCCCCTGCCTGTACTTCTGTTGTTTGTTTATAGTCCTGACTAAGGAGTAAGGTATTGAAATCGAGATAACTTCGGTATACCGAATATTGAATGGTTACTGGAAGCTTCGGGTTTTCAACATGACCCCAGAGCCCAAGTCCGAAATTGATACCGAAAGTTCCCTTAGGCACGGTTAATTCCATGCCAAAAATGTCTAAATTCATACTGAGCCACGGCAAAGAACTCACGTCATCCTGCAGAACAGTGTAGTTGATCTTTTCCTGAGCCAAACCGGTCAAACTCAGGCTCAGTAAACAAACGATTGAAAGTATTTTTTTCATAATTGATGTACTAATAACTTACCCTTACAAAGGAGGTCATTCAAACATCACGTGGGAATACGCATATATTCGTATTTCTCGGAAGAAGCGAAGCGCACAACTTTGTGTTATGATAAGAGTAGCCATTGCAGAAGACATAGAAAGACTTGCTCAAGCGTTAAAGAATAAAATTGAGCTTCTGCCCGATTTTACAGTCAGTTTCATTGCTAGCGATGGTAGAGATTTACTTAAGAAGCTACATCACAATCACAACATTGACGTGATCTTTATGGATATTAACATGCCAGTTATGAATGGTATAGAAGCAACGGAAAAGGTAAGTCAGCGTTGGCCTCAGATCAAGGTAGTGGTGAGTAGCGTATACGACGACGAAGAGAATATATTTAACACTATACTCGCTGGAGCTATGGGCTATCTATTGAAGGACGAACGTCCGGAAGAGATACACAGAGCTATATATCACGTTTTAGATGGAGGTGTGCCCATGAGTGCTACAATCGCCAGAAAAGCACTGCATCTTATAAAACATGGTCGACCGGATACCCGAAAGAAGATCGATTACGGTTTGACCGCCAGGGAAACCGAGATACTTCAGCATTTGAGTCAGGGGTTAAGTTACGATCAAATCGCAGGCAATTTATTCATCAGCAATGGAACAGTGCGCAAGCATGTAGAGAACATCTACAGAAAACTTCAGGTGAATAACAAGGTTGAAGCCATTAAAAAGATAAGCACATAGTGTTTATCTAAAGACATCCTACGAGACGGATTAAATCGAAAAGGCTGGCGCTCAATTCGTAAATGTTTTAGGTGGATATCCTTCAGGATTTAGGACTATTTAACCAACTCCTGACGACGCTTATATCCCAAAAAACTCAAGTCAAGAAGGTGCACAGATGGAAAAAAGCCACTTGAACAATAGTTCAAATAGCTTTTTCAGAATTCGATTCGACTTATCTATTGCACGTCAAATCGATCTGCATTCATGACTTTTGCCCAGGCTCTTACAAAATCTTGTACAAATTTTTCTTTATTATCGTCTTGTGCATATACTTCAGCATACGCTCTGAGCACGGAGTTCGACCCAAATACCAAGTCCACCCGTGTTGCAGTGAATACTGTTTCATTCGTCTTTCGATCGCGTATTTCATACGTCCCATCATGGTTGGGAACCCACGTGTATTTCATATCCGTCAGGTGTACAAAAAAGTCATTGGTCAATGTACCAACTGCATTGGTGAACACCCCATGCTTCGTATTGTTGTAGTTTGTGCCTAAAACGCGCATTCCTCCAACAAGTACGGTCATTTCTGTAGCGGTAAGTCCAAGTAATTGTGCCCGATCCAACAACATCTCTTCCGCACGAACGGAATAGTCCTTTTTCTGGAAGTTTCTGAAACCATCAGCCAGCGGTTCTAAAGGTTCAAAGGATGGAACATCGGTTTTTTCCTGACTGGCATCACCTCTTCCTGGTAAGAATGGAACTTCTACCTGGATACCTGCAGCATTTGCTGCACGCTCAATACCCACGTTGCCAGCCAGCACAATGGTATCTGCTAAACTGATGTTAAATTCGGTTGCAATAGGCTGAAGTACGGATAGTGTTTTAGCCAGTTTCTCGGGTTCATTCGCAATCCAATTGACTTGCGGTTCCAAACGAATTCGGGCACCATTGGCTCCTCCCCGGAAATCGGATCCCCTAAACGTCCTTGCACTATCCCAAGCAACAGTAACCATCTCTGAAGTGGTTAACCCCGAATTGGAGATTCTTTCCTTCACCTTATTGGCATCATAGTCAGCGTTACCGGCAGGAATTGGGTCTTGCCATAATAACTCTTCAGTTGGAACATCTGGTCCGAAGTAACGCACTTTCGGCCCCATATCTCGATGTGTTAATTTAAACCAGGCACGGGCAAACGTTTCAGAGAAGTACTGATGGTCATCCTTAAACTTCAGGCAAATCTCTCGATAGATTGGATCTTCCCGCATGGCCATGTCTGCATCTGTCATGATAGGCATGGTTCTGGTTGACCCGTCTTCCACATCAACCGGCATATCTTCCGTGCCAATATCAATGGGTTGCCATTGATAGGCACCTCCCGCGCTTTTCTTCAACTCCCATTCGTGATTGAACAACATTTCGAAGTACCCGTTATCCCATTTCGTTGGTTCAGTTGTCCAGGCCCCTTCAATTCCACTCGTCACGGTGTTTTGTCCTACACCTGAATTCTGACTATTTTTCCAACCTAAACCTTGCTCCTCAATTCCTGCGCCTTCTGGTGCCGACCCAAGTGCATTCCCTGAACCATTCCCATGCGCTTTACCCACTGTGTGCCCTCCAGCTGTTAAGGCCGCCGTTTCTTCATCGTTCATGGCCATTCGCGCAAAGGTCTCTCGCACGTGAGCCGCTGTTCGGAGCGGATCTGGTTTACCATTTACACCTTCCGGATTAACGTAGATTAAACCCATATGCGTGGCAGCGAGTGGATTTTCCAGGGTAGAGGCATCATCCAGGTTTTCATATCTGTTTTCACTTGGCGCCAACCATTCTTTTTCTGAACCCCAGTATACATCTTTCTCGGGGTGCCAAATGTCTTCCCGACCGAAGGAAAAGCCGAAGGTTTTGAGCCCCATGCTTTCATAAGCAATTGTTCCCGCCAGTATCAGCAGGTCAGCCCAACTCACACGATTGCCATACTTCTTTTTCAGCGGCCATAGCAGTCGTTTGGCCTTATCCAGATTCGTATTATCGGGCCAGGAATTCAATGGAGAAAATCTAAGGTTACCGGTACCTGCTCGACCCCTGCCATCTGCTGTTCTATACGACCCCGCAGCATGCCAGGCCATGCGAATCATCAGCCCACCGTAATGCCCCCAATCTGCCGGCCACCAATCCTTACTGTCGGTTAACAGCGCGTGCATGTCTGATTTTAACGCAGCGATGTCGAGATTTTCGAGTTCCTTCCTATAGTCGAAGTCCGCTCCCAACGGATTGGTTTTCTGATCGTGCTGATGCAGAATATCCAAGTTTAAAGAATTAGGCCACCAATGCTTGTCATTGGTTCCTGCGGAAGTGTTGGCTCCGTGCATAAACGGGCATTTACCTGAATTTGTTTCCATGTTACAATTTATCAATTATATAAATATGTGCTGCGCTGAGTTATTCGTTTTATACGGATATGATTGCCAGGTAGCTAAACATTGGCCCACTCCTTCAACGCAACGATTGAATGAACCGCCTATGGCGTCTGATTCTACCGATTAAGCTTGCGCATGTGGCATTCACTCCGCCGATTATCCAATCATTTGTTGAACAAAGATTCACACTTGAAGAATATTTATCAAATGGATATTTTCGTTTGATTATTTACAAAATCGATATGACGATACAACAACTCAAATATATTATCGCACTGGATACGCATAGACACTTTATCAAAGCCGCCGAAAGTTGCTTCGTTGCCCAATCAACACTTACCCAACAAGTCAAAAAACTGGAAGAAGAAATAGCATTGGTGTTGTTCGACCGTTCACGTTATCCGCTAAAGGTAACGCCAATGGGTAAACAGTTTATTAACAAAGCACGGGTCATCCTTAAGGAAATCGAAGAACTGAAAGCACTGGTGAACAGTGAAAAAGATCAAATGGAAGGGACATTTACCCTGGGAATTATCCCCACGCTGTGCCCCTATCTGCTTGCACGGTTTATTGACGATTTCATGAAGAGCAACCCAACAACCAAGCTCGTTATTGAGGAGCTACAAACCGAACGCATTATTGAACTACTCAAATACGGGCAACTTGATCTTGGTATTCTTGCCACACCGGTTGAAAACGACGACATTATTGAAACACCCCTATTTTATGAACCATTCCTTGTGTACGCCAACATCGAAAACGAATTGCTAAAACAGAAATTCATCCATCCTAAAAACCTGCGGTCAGAGGGGCTTTGGATATTAAAACAAGGACATTGTTTCAGAAATCACACCTTAAACATTTGTGCATTGGATACCACAGAAAATCAACAGGCATTTGAATTGGAAGCGGGCAGCATTGAAACACTTAAGAATATCATCAACACGGTTTCGGGCTATACGCTCATTCCAGAGTTATCGTACAACAAGCATATCGATTCGAATAACGTCATTCGGTTTGACAGCCCTCAACCTGTCCGTGAAATAAGCATCGTATCGCATAAACACTTTAGTAAGGTAAAACTAATTGATGAGCTCAGGAAGTCTATTCTGAACAATATACCGGACTCCTTCACGAAAAATACCAATTTCAAAAGAATCAACTGGAGGTAAATCAGCACATTGGTGCATCCCAATCTGGTTTGTCGTTAAAGTCCATAACAAACGAAGTATTGGCCAATTGTCAATGGCATCGAACCAAACGATCTCTAGCATCAATCAAAGGATCCGTTTCATTCGAACAACTCCAATTTGACAGCGTTATACGTCTTTATTCTAATACTTCACAGTCAATATCAAAAGCTTTGAATAGAAACTCGACATAGCACAGCAAGTCTTCCGAGCTTTCGATTCTAAACACGTTATCGCAATCCTCCAGGTCGAAATTCCATTCTGAATAAGGAAAAAGTTTATCCAGATATGGCTTTAACTCTGACACCTGTGTCTGCGTATTGACGGTCGTTTTAAACACATGAATCATCTGTTCTCCTTTGCTTTGCTTATAACGGTTTCCAAATCAGACATTGCGCCTCCGTTGTAGACGTGTCTAAACCCTTTATCTTCCAGAACCATCTTTACCTTCATACTACGTAAGCCGTGGGAACAATATGTAATGTACGTCCTTGATGAGTCCAATTCAATGTAACGCGCTCTAATTGTACCCAAAGAAATGTTTACTGCACCATCTATATGTCCATTTCTAAACTCCTTTTCGGTTCTGACATCCAGTATCACAGCCCCATTTTGAATCTTTTTTTCTAAACTGTTATCTACGGTGTTGCTTCGGTAAATGAGATTGAGCCCCCAAAAAAGAACAACCAATGCCACCACCACGCCTAAAATGACACCCACTCTTTTCATATTTTACGGAGAATTTTTCGGTCAATGTAAAACGTACCAAACGGAATTATACAGGCGATCAGCACCTTCCAGGTTGTCTGTTTAAACTTCCAGTTGTATTCAACACCCACACTTATGGTGTTAAACACAAAGAGCAAAAAAAGTATTCCATGAATCGGACCTAAAACGGAAGACAACGCGGTTACTCCAAAAATGTGTTTCAGCGGAATGGATACGAAAACCAACACGAGTAATGATGTTCCCTCCAAAAAGGCCAACAACCGCAGCCTTCCTATGCTTGTTTTGAGAATATGTTTCATTAGAATGTTCTTAGGTACGGTCTATTTGCTAATGGTGAAAACGGCCACGGAATGGCAATGAAAATGATGAAGAGTGCAACGGAAAATAGCACAAGCATCGTTTTGAACTTTTCCCTGTCCGTTTTCTTTCTTTTCGCCTTCGCAGAGCCTATCGTAATGATCACTATCGCCGTTAGCATTAGGACAAAGTGAAAAAGCGCGAAAAAAGTAAAATTCCAATCAGACACTAAGCTTCCAAAATCGGAGAAATAATATTGAACAAGAGGACTTTGAATATAAACGAGAATACCCAGGACAAGTTGAATATGTGCGATGGTTGCAGTCCAATGTCGCAGTTTGTTGTCGAAATTCGAAAAACCAGACCTGGCAGTATACCCTCTGTAAGCTCGGACTATTGCAAGCATCAGAGAAAATAAAACAAGCCATCTAAACATGGAGTGCAGAACTAAAACGGTCGAATACATAAACGCTAATAATTGTAGCGCAAAGTTCTAAGTGCACTTAAGTACTGGGTATGAAGAATTATGCCATTTCTAGGACTTTTCAATCCTGTTGCGAAATTCTGTGGGTGTAACCCCAGTTCCTTTTTTAAAGAACCGTGTGAAGTAGGAAGCATCTAAGTACCCCATATCATACGCAATTTCGCTAATAGACATCCCCGATTGATACAGCAGGAATTTGATTTCAATTAGCTTGATTTCGTTGTTGATTTCGGATGCAGATTTGGAAGTACTATGTTTCACCGATTTATTCAAATGGTTGGGACTGACGTTCAGCATTTGAGCAAAATGGGAGACCTTCAGGTTTTTACGTACGTTCTCATACGCTAGTTTTTTGAATTGGCTGGTGATTTGAAACGATGCACTTTGGTCAAACCGGTTGTTCTGACCAAAAAGGAGCTGCAATTCTGCAAGCAATGCGTACAAATAGGAATGAACCACGGATACGTTTGGCCGGTCATCGGACTTAAATTCGGAACACAACCGTTCCAGTAAGTTCAATATGGCTGGTTTCGAGCTTTCGCTAATATCAATTATCGGATGGTTACCAACAATCAAGAATTCGAATTCATTGAGTAGCGTATTGTTTCCGTACTTACCAATTAGAATATCCGGATGAAAATGACAGGTAAACCCATGTATTTCAGGATGGATTTCAGCTGTTGAAAAAACGGCACCTGCCTGATATATCAAGACCTGATCAGGTTTAACCCTATACTCCTTAAAGCCAACTTTGGTTTTAAATGTACCTTCTGTCACAAAGATTATGGTGTGACTTACTTCCCTTGAAGGCTGTATGGGTTTAAGCACACCTTCACTGAGATCTTCTACACGTAAACAAAAAAAATCTTCTAAACTTTTTTTAAAAAGCTTGTCTAATTCCGGACTTGCATTGAAGTATTCGTTTCTAAAATCCTCCGAATTATATGTTCTAATCTCCGGCTTCATGTACACATCAAACAAGGACTCAAGCACACAGCCTCAATGTTCTGGTGGCGCCTCTTCAATTCCCTAATCTTGAATCGCTAAGGTAACGCATTAGCATGTATGAGGTATTCCTCGCGGACGATGAAAATTGATCATTTATCCATTTTGACATATTGGACTACCGTGCCCAGGACACTAAGCAAGGTTCTTTGAACAGAAGGGGTTCAACGCTCGTTGCACCGCCAAACTGAACGGACAAAGTGCACAGCAGGCTTAAGTAAACTCGAGGACCGTAATAGCAGATTTTCTATTCGATGGTATGACGGGTCCTTGCTCTGCGGAAGCATCCTTCAATAGGCAAAAACACCACGAAACTGCCATTTCTTAATCCAATTCATCGGAACAGCTAAAAATCCTAAACCTTACCCAACTACCCCATACCCTTCCCCGTATACCCTAATAAAACAAGCATTATGAAACGTACCATCTACCTCTTGATTTGTGTCTTCTCGACCATTTCGATTACAGCTCAGACCAATGTACCTGCAACTATATCCACAAACCAGACGTGGACAGCCGCGGGCAATCCATACATAATTAAAGATAGCACCATTATTGAAGCCAATGCCTCGGTCACCATTATGCCAGGCGTAGTAGTGCAAACCTCAGATCTTACCTCTGACCGCCATAACATTAAGGGTATCATTATTAAGGGACAGCTTCGGGCACTTGGGAAAAAAGACTCTATTATCGTATTCAACAAGGCCCACCTGTACTTTGCGGACAAATCGAAACGATACGACATAAAAACCGGTGACGGTTGTTTCTTTGATTATTGCCAAATCAACGATTATATAACCGTCCAGGATGCCGGCATACGTATTCAAAACAGCAAATTGCTCCCAAGCGGACAGTCCTGGACATACAAGGGACATATTACCTCAGAAATCTCTGGCAGTTCCATTGACCTATATCGTTGTGATATCGAGACCAGTATCAATACGAAGGGCCGCGGTTATTGGTTACCTCAAAACGAAATACCGGCCAATACTATCAGAGTTGATCAATGCACCATAAAAAATACGGTTTGGGTATTAACCGGCGTCATACAGTTCACAAATAACACTGTGCTGGATTCCGATTCTTCTCATTTCTACGTGAATAATCGTGCTGAAATATCCTGTAACCTTTTTCGTGGATACGGAGCAGGAATTCACCTGCACGTAGATGATACTGATACAGGCTCTTTTGAGTTTAATACGCTAGACTCTATGGGAGTAAATTTTAACAACACAGCTAGCAGCAGAGGAGCCCTTAACATTCATGCCTCTTCTTCCTTAAAAAACTTCAAGATTCAGAACAATAACTTCCTATCTACATTAACGAATCAATGGGGCATTGGGAAAAAAGTTCGGTTAAAAAAAGACTCTGCAGGAAAGAAGAATTTCACCCTTGACCTGCGTAAAAACTATTGGGGGTATACGTCCTTCTCCAAAATCGATTCATTTGTTTACGACTACAATGATGACGTTGTCTTGAGAGCCAGAGTAAACTATTCTGACTTCTTAAAATCACCAGACACCTCGTGCCAAAACGCAGACTTGTTCTGTCAGGCATACTTCTTTTTCGGTGTGGACACCTCAAATCCGTTGAAACACTATGTTATTGAAGACAATAAAAAGGTAAGCAAACGTGTGACCTATCAATGGGACTTCGGTGACGGCACACGATACCATGATCCACATCCCATCCATTCCTATGCCAAAAAAGGGACCTATGAAATTTGCCTGACCATTCAAGACGAAGAGTCCTTTTGTCAAAGCCAGTACTGCGATAAAATATACATCGACAACGACAACGTCACTGTTGAAGTGTTGGGCGATGATGAACTTAGCATAAGGGAGACACCGAACACCAGAGAATTACTGGTTTATCCGAACCCTAATGCGGGCACTTTCGTGGTTCAGCCTGGCAACCGTCATACTGGCCCATGGAATATCACACTTACGAACGGTTTAGGTCAGGTTGTGTATGAATTGTCAGGCTATGGCTCCTCAGATCAAAACAAGATTTCAATTGACGTAAAAAGTGCTCCTAATGGCATATACTTTTTGAAGTTCTCCTCCAGCCAGGCGACCAAATTCAGTCGGGTTGAAATAAGCCACTAATCGCGTTTCCAGTTCATTTCGCCCATTAAATGACTGAAAAACAATTAATTGACGGTTGTATTCGAAGAGACGAAAGAAGCCAGAACGCTTTTTACAAGGCCTACTTCCCTTTTATGACCAGTATTGCAAACCGGTATTACCGCAATAAAGATGATGTATACCGGGTGGTCAACTACGGCTTTTTGAAAGTCTTTAACAACCTTGAAAAGTATGATCCGACATACAGCCTGACCACCTGGATGGGGCGCATACTTATCAATCACATTATTGATGAGTTTCGGAAAAATGAAAAGTATGAGAATCAGGTTCCAACCGAGCATATAGATAAAGAAAACAACAAAGGCGTTAGTTGGAATCTGGTTGAGCATCAATGGGAACAAGAAGACCTCTTAACAATGATCGAAAGTTTACCGCGAGCGACGAGAACCGTATTTAAGTTATACGCCTTTGAGGCATACAAACATGCCGAAATTGCTGAGGTAATGGGCATCTCAGAGAACACAAGCAAGTGGCATTTACGAGAGGCTCGCACAAGGCTAAAACAACTACTGGAACATACGTATAAACAAGGAACTAAATCACATGTGAAATTATGAAATGGATTGACCAAATATTTACGCGAGGAATAAAGAATACGGAAATGGAGTATTCAGATGCGCATTGGCAACACATGAAAGTGCTGCTGCAAGAGCACGACAACGGCTCCCTGGCTGGAAGAAAAAAGACCTACAGACGGATTACCGTGTTGCTAATCATAGGACTGGTTTCGTTGATCACATATAATACAACTGAACGAGCTGCTACTTCTGAATCCGTTTCCATACGAACTGGGCAAACGCCTCCTAAATATTCAGCCCAGGGCAATGAACCTAAGCTTAATGAAAACACCCATACCCTTCCAGAACCGGGCGCGGAGTATAAACCAGCTCAAATACAGACCCTCGGTATGCGAAACGATGGTCTGAAGACAAGCGCTATAGACGAATTATCGATCAGCGCTTCAAATCAGGGCAGATTGGCCAAAACCAACCATACGGAAGATATGGGTAGTACACGCAGGAACGCCATAAACAAACAGGGTGTAACGGTTGCGTACATAATTACTCCGGGCGATTTAGTAAAGCTTGAGCCGAAATCAAGAACTCCAGGCCTATCCACGGGCAAGCGCCTTACGGACCAAAAGTTGATAATCTTGCCCGAACAAGAGCTAAACAAATGGACGTTCCATATGGCCCCTCACCTGAATCATAATCTACATCAGCGTTATTTTCAAGACGCTCAATCGTCTCAGGCCAAGTACCAGGAAACACCGGTTCCTTCTTTTGGTTACGGCATAGAGTTTTGGTTAACCCGGAAAAACTGGGGTATAAAATCAGGTATTGAATCTCTAAACCTATACGAAAAAACCAATTACGTGGTGACATTTGATAAAGAAGAATACACTTCGCGCGTGGTGCGTGTTACCCGTCAATTCGACACCACCTTGTCTGGGAGCCGAATTGACTTACTTAGAGAAGAAATAGACACAACCACCACACGAGCTACGAGCACCATTTGCGCTGAATGCCTTACAGAGTTCAGGTATCTAAATATTCCCATCGCATATGAACGATCCTTTACTAAAGGAAGATTTGGCGTGACCATCGGCACCGGTGTTCAAGTTGGTTTTCTGCTCAAGGCGAGTGGAACCTATGCAGTGCGATTAACAGGAAGTCCAAATACCGATGATCCTAAGTCTGCCTTTGGAGAGTTGTCAACCACGACAGCTGTCAACCCAATGCTGTGGCAAGCCAATGGGTATATGGGTCTGCGGTATCGGATTCATAGCAATATTACCTTATGGGGTAATGCTTCCTATTCGCGTTCGCTCAACTCGGTGTTGACACCTTATAGCCAACAGATTGGACTACGAAACATAAGGTTTGGAATTGCCTACAACCTTGGGTCTGTTTCTGTGTTTTGATGCCTATTGAGCAACGATATTGGCGTTAGTCAGGCATACCCATTGATAATCAAATCTGAGTAGGATTGCGTTTCTAAGTTCACCTTCAAATTAAAATAACAGTTTCCTCCATCGCTGACGATCAGGATATCAGATTTCCAACTTTCCGTTCCCCAATCGTAACAGAAGAAATTAACCCACACTTCCTTCTGTCCGGCACTATTAATCACTGGAACGTATTGCCGTTTAAACCCTTTTGTACCTATCTCATACCCTGTCTCCGTCCATGCGTCTTGTGGGAAATCGCGATTGTGCTTTTCCAGAATTGCGAGTTGTTGTTTGTTGTTCTTTTCGATCGCTTTTAGGATGATCTTTTCGATGTCAGCAAGTTCGTTATTCGACAACGTAGTTGGTCTTGCGTTTGAAAACATCCAATCCCAGTCTTCCCCATAGTTTAACATCGTATAAGTCGAATCAGGGACATCAAAATCACAAGTAACCGACTTATTATCAACATGTTGAGCAGAGTTTTTAGCACTCTTTTTACAGGCCATAAATGAAATAAGTAAAACGAAGACGGCATATTTCATTGCATTCAAGTCTATTGTTCGCATGGATTCACGTGCGGTTGTTTAAGGTCTATATACCCCATGTGGCACAAGGGTAAATGTGTATTTCTTAGATTTCATTTAAACTAGCCTAAAACATCCAAATCGAATTATAGGTGACCGAAATACTGCCGCTTGATTTATAGTGTTTGAGGCCAACATGGGTTAAGTTAGTTCCAGGTTAGCTTCTCGCTGGGAAGGAGTAAAGATGTTTATATTCGTTCGATATAAAACAACGACGCAATCATGGCTTATTACGAAAAAGATGGTTTCCATTTCGACGGTTTTCGAGACAACCTGTTGATTGTTGAGTCAGATCGTATCGAGGAATGTAAGTCCTATGCACTGGCTAATGACATCACGGGATTTTTCTTTAGTGATGATCATGCATTCAACTTCAATCTCAACGGATATACCTTAACGCATCTGGATTTTCTCAATGATGAAAGGCTGACGGTTAAAAAGCTCTTGATATCCAGTGACATGCTCAGAGATATCAATCCTTTGAACGAATTAAGTGAACTCGAGCACCTGGATTTGACCGTACCAAGGACAAAATGTAAACCTGTACATATTCATCAGAGTTCTTCAACCTTAACAGCCTTGAGTACGAACTTTTTCGAAAAACTAATCGGACGTGAATCACTTCATGAACTGGAAGTACTTGCAACTGATTTTAATCTGCCTGAAAAAGACTTGCGGTCTCTTAAGGCATATCCAAAATTGAAAGAGCTGAATATAACGGGTGGGAGTTCCCAGTCCTTAGACGGTATTGAAAACTGTCCAAATCTTGAACTAGTTGAAATTTGGAATTCGAGTTCCCTGAGAAACTTAAATGCACTATGGATGCTTCCCAACTTAAGAGAGGTGATCATCGATAGTTGCAAGAAAATAAGTGTTAGCATCCATTCGCAGGTTCCCAGCCTTGAGCGATTAGTACTGCGTAATTCAGGTGAAATTGAATCCATTTCATCGATTCAGAAAAATGCGACAAAGCTCAAGAGTTTGAACATTTGGGGCACGAAGGTTTTAAATGCAGATTTAACTCCATTGCTCGAGATGCCGCTTTTGATAGACGGTTTTGTATTCAAAAACCACAAAAACTACAACCTCAAACAAAAACAAGCCGAAGAGTTATTTGGCGAAATATCACGTGAGGAAATTCTTGAGTTAAAGAAACGGGCTACTCCAATTACCCCAAGCGGCAACAAGGCAATTCTTCCCACTGAAACCTGGAAAGAAGATGGATATCCCGAGCAGCATCAAATCAAGTTGGTCGACAAAGAATTAAAACGATTCGTAAAAAGCCTGGACAAAACATCCAATGCGGACGAACGACTGAAAGTGTTCGAAATCTCCGTTAAGAACATAGATAAAATTCAGGTTGAAAATGATGTTTTCATAGATACCGAATTAAGAGAACAACTGGTCGCATTTTACAATGAAGTCGCACAACTGGTTGGCATAACCGACTGCGATGACATAACGCGGGTGTGGAGAGAAGAATGGTAGTCATAAGGAGCTAGTGGATGAGAAGGTTTAGAGATTTTGACGATCTGGAATCCGGTGTTATGCAAATCCATCCCTATTACCACGACGCTAACACTTCTTCAACAAGATCTCCCATTCTATTCTCCAACAACGATGAGTTATGTTCGAACACATACACCCTGTTTTTATCTACTGCAATACGCCTGGAGACATATGCTTTCATTGGCACGTTGTTATAGCATTCCGTTAGTGCTTCTGCGCTGATTTGACCTCCTTCCGTATTTTTGTCCAGGTTGTAAACTTTAACGAAAAGGTACTTGCTGGAATCAATCCCTGAAGCACTCAGCTTCAGATACACGTGTAGCAAATCCATCCGGTTACAGGCATCGTACCGTTGTAAATAGAACTTGCCATCTTGTAAGGGAATCGTATCTACTGCACTAATAATCGAAGAATTCATCTCTACGTCTGAACTGGCATGCTCCTGGTTCACTCCGCACCCAAATGCAAACCAGAAGGGTACCAGCAACGATATTTTAACGAATAATTTCATGTGTCCACTGAGGTTATTGTAAAGAAACCTAAACGGGTCTAACCGGGATCGCTTAGAAGCTTCATTCTGCGTGCTTGAATGCCCATAAGGGGGCCTACTAGCACCGAAGAAAAGAGCGCACCAAATACAATCGCGACAAAAATAACCTGACCGATTAACTGTAGTTCGAGTGCAAGCGTGGCTACAACAATTTCCATAGCTCCGCCAGGTATAAAAATCAACCCCATCAGTATTGACTTAGAGGAAGATTGTTTGCCGAGTTTGGCTCCTAACCAGGCTCCTCCGAATTTCCCCAAAATAGCCACGGCCGTGAATAAAACCGTCGGCCAAAGTTTCAACCCTTCGAGAAAATCAATTTTTAGTCCGAGTGTTGCGAAGAACAGCGGTACAAATATGGCATGGAGCGTATTGGAAATACTGTTCTTGATACCACCTGAAATGTCTTTAGTACTACCCACAATTATTCCTGCAAGGAAGAACCCCAGCACTGCATGAATACCAAGCCACTGTGTTGCAGCTCCACAGAGCAAACCGGTACTCAAAATTACCGTCATGGAAGCAGTCGGTTGGGGTAAAGAAGTGGTTTCAATTCGATTGAGTACGCTTTTCAAAACTTTCGGGCCCAGTGCGATGCAAAACACCACGAAAGCCACAATGCCAATAACGGTACCCATTAATTCAACCGCACTAACATTATGCGTTGAGATCACCGACAGTAAGACAGTGAACAAGGTCCAACCGAATAGATCGTTGACCGCGCACGCAGACAAGGCCAGTGAAGCCTCAGGGGTTTTGTTGAGTTCTAAGTCGCCCAACGCCCGTGCCACCACCGAAATTGCGGTTATTGAGCAGGCAACGGCCAGAAACAGAGAAAAGGAGAATTCGTCGGCTTTTACGCCCCAATACGAAGAGTCCAGTAGCTTGAATATAGGGTAACCCAGCGCAATGGGAACCAACACGCCTATAATGCCTATTGAAAAAGCTGCACGACCACTGCGCATTGCATGGCCAACATTTACATGAAACCCGGACACCAACAGCAGAAAGAAGACGCCCAACCAGGAGACTGTGTCCAACATGGTCCACTGGATTTGATCGTGCGGAAAGAGCCAAAGTTGTATTTCTGGAGCAACCCGACCAAATAAGGTAGGCCCTAGCACAATACCTGCCAGGATTTCACCTGTAATGGCTGGTATTTTTACAGCCTCACACAAAATGCTTAGTGTTCTCGCAAGTCCAAGCAGAACAAGCACCTGAAGTAAAAAGATGAGTATATGGCTTTCGTCAAGGTAGTGCATAAATCCCGAAACAATTGAACACGGTTGTGTTTGCAAGCGATAGAATTTCAACTACCGCCTTTCGGGTAACAAGATACTCAAATAATAACAAATAAGGTTCGACAAGTCATTTTATACGGTCTCCCCTTCTACCCAGTGCGTTGCTCGCTTTTCTGGCTTAGTTTGGGGAATTCAGACCCATTTTATTGCCTTCACTGTCTAGAAATAGGGCAAAAAAACCACTTTCATCCGCATGAGCCGTTTTGGGAACCATGATTTTGCCGCCGCTGGATTCAACCTTGTCTAATATGGTCTGGAGATCGTCTCCACCATTTAGGTATATGGTTACACCATCGGCCGAAGGTGTCGACCCTTCTGCCTTCATAATAACAGCATGAACGGTTTGTCCCTCATACGGGAATATCCCCATCTCGATTCCGGGCATTTCCATTTTCTCAATGGGAATGTTCAGAATAGCCTGATAAAAATCCACGGCTCTGGAAACATCGGTCGCAGGAATTTCGAACAAGGAAACATAACTATGCATATCGCTTTCTTTTTTGTGAGATGTTGAATTGGGTGCCTGATTACAAGCAGTAAAACTCATAATCACCCAAAGGGTTGCACCTGGAATTATTCTTTGCATTTATTCTGCATTCATTTAATGGGGCAATACTACCGTGAACGGTCTGGTTGAAATTGTAAAAATGCGACAGGAGTTCTACTTGTAGAACAGCGTTGAAAGTGCCATGTATTCGTTTCCGATAAAATCTCCTGGTGTGGTTCCGGTGAATTCTTTAAAATCCTTGATAAAGTGTGCCTGATCGTAGTACTCGTTTTCATAGGCTATGCTCGTAAGGCTTTCATCTTTATTCAAAAGCATGTGCAACGCGGTTTGTAAGCGCAACACCTTTCCGAGTTGTTTCGGACTAATTCCAATTTGCTTGCGGAAATCTCGTTCTAGTTTTCTCCTTTTTGACCGATCTTCCTGGAACAACTGGTTTATTTTACCACCTCCATTGGTGGCCAACAACATATCCACCGTTGTTTTCACCACATTCTCGATCGTCGTATTTGCATTAAGTCGCTCCAATAAAAATGCCTCCATAATTTCAATGCGCTTTTGTGTCGAAGGTGCATGCGTGATCGCCCGCTCCAATTCATTCGCTGGTTCTTCTCCAAACACGTGCCCAAGGGGTGTTTCTATATCCACCAAACGTTCAAGTGGAATACAGGCAAAGTTTGCGAAACCATAGGGGTAGAAGCAAATCGCGAATGAGTCTACATCGCCAGTGGGCTCAATGAAATAAGACTTGGTTCGTTGCCCCATGATCATGGCATTGGGATGCAGCAGATAATCGTTCTCCGATACATAGCGCTTAATCTTATCCTTAAAGTTGAATGTCACTTCAATACATCCGTCTGGGATCAGTTTCTGCTTTTGATTCTTCGGATCATAGGGTACTTCCAACGTCCAGTAAAACTTGACAAACGCACTTAAATCGGGATGTGGTTGAAATGTTTGATAGTTCATTACGAATTGTTATCTGATGTGCAATGATAAGCGTAAATTGGAATGATCTATTTGTTACTTACCAAATGCGAATGACTAAAACGTGTATGCGGTTCATACGATTCTATTCTCGCCTTTTATAACGCTACCTTCTTGGTTAAAGAGGTTTCCGTTGAATCAACAATAACGCAACCCAGCCTTTCATACAACTTTTTAGCCTGGTTTGCCCGGTCAACGCTGAGCGACAAATACTCCACTCCAATTTCCCTGTACCGCTGCATTATTGCCTTAAACAATTTCGTCCCTATTCCTTGACTACGGTGTTCCGATTTAACTGCCATACTCAGTTCTGGAGTACTATCGTTCACGTAACCAAAACCGGAATTTTCGTGGGTCAATAGTCTTCCCCAAATGACACCTACGGGCTGTCCGTCAACCTCCATAACCAAGGCGATATCAAATACGTCCTTACCCCAATGATCAACATATTTAGATAACGACTTGTCCTGAATGATTTCTTTAGGCAATGGATCCTGCCCTTCTGATATAAATATTGCCTCGTAGAGCATATCCGCTAAAAAGTCGTGTTCAGTGTTCTTTAACCCTCTTATCTTCATGTTCATTCCAGTAGATTACAAATCTACACTGAACCATATTATTCGTACTCTTTTGATTTTGATGTGACCGGTTTCTGTATTAATTTAAGGCGCCCATGTTTAAACGTATCATATGGCTCTAAAAACGCTGTTTTACTAAAGTACTTTCACCATGAAACCAACAATTTTCATTTTTATCCTACTTTCCTTTTTTTCAAGTGCCTTTGCGCAATTTACCTATGAACATCTCGAATTGGATACCGCAGGTGCTTATCAATTCAAAAATCTAAAGATCATCCCAATTCGGGCTAAGTCCAGCTTTGCCAAAGCCAATGCGCGGGCCGACAGCCTCAGCAATGCGATAAGTTTACGCCAGGCTCTGGCCACTAACCAGGCAGCCATAAGTGAACACAAAAACAGCCGTGGGCGCATCCGGTCGGATGTAAACACCCTGACGATTGAGAACTTTTCCGATCAGCCAATTTACCTGATGGCTGGTGAGGTGATCACAGGGGGCATGCAAGATCGTGTAATTGCCCAGGACATGGTCGTTCAGCCTCGAAGCGGTAGTGTAGACGTGCCAGTATACTGTGTTGAGAAAGGTCGCTGGACATTTAGCACAAAGAAGAATAAATTTAAGAACTACCACGATGCAAGCATGCATCTACGAAAGGTAATTGACCGGCAACAAAGTCAACGAGCGGTTTGGGATGAGATATCCAAGGAAAACAAACGCGACCGGGTACGCACCAATACGGAAGCCTATACAGCGCATGCTAATTCTCCAGAATATATCAAGCGCGAGAACGAATACCTGGCTTTTTTCAATGAAAAATTCCGGAACAAAGACAGCATCATTGGCTTTGTTGGTGTGACAGGAGGAGTGGTTATTGGCTGCGACTTGTTTGCCTCAACCGACCTGTTTTATCGTGAATACAACAACCTGATTTACGCGTACATCGACGAAGTACTCACCTTCGGTTTGCCCATTACCATGACCAATCAGGCTGTGAAACAATACATGGATAACATCCTCACCAACAGCGTAATGCAGGAAAGATTCATCCAGCAGAACGGTAAAATGTTTAAACAGGGTGATCAAATCATCCACATTACCACGTATTAACACCTGGCGGGAATGAAGTCCTTTCTGTTTTCGCTCGTAAGCGTCTTACCTCTGACTGTGCTGGCCCAAACAACCTCAATCAAGGAGAACCTGGGACCGAACATCAATACCGGTGCTGATCAAATTTTACCCGTATTTTCACTTGATGGTCAAACGCTTTACTTCAGCGAAAACGCTTCAAACGGCACATATGAAATTTGGTTCAGCCATCGCGATGAGCAGGGCAATTGGCAACCGAAACAGAAAGCTCAGGATCTGAATCCACCTACGAACGGCAGCAAATATGTATTTGCCCAGGTTGAAGGTGATTTACTGCTGGTCAATGGCTGGTTTGAGCAGACAGGTCGCGGTTTAATACAATCTAAAGGATTATCGTGGTATGTGCCCAGTGAAAAGCGATTTGTACCCCTTGATATTCCGGCAGTGCAAACACAAGCGAAAGGTAGGTTTGTCAATGCGTTTGTCCACCGTCCGACCAAAACACTGCTATTGAGTTATGCTCAAAACGAGCGGAAAGACATTTATGTATGTCGGCCTAAAAATCAGCATGCAAACTGGACGGAACTACAATGGCAACAACCGGAACGATTACCGGCGCCAGTTAACTCCGAATACGATGATACTACCCCGTTTCTGGACAACGAAGGCAAGACGTTGTATTTTGCCAGCAACCGCCCTGGCGGATACGGGTATGAAGATATCTATTTTGCCCACCGTTTGGATCGATCCTGGAGCAACTGGTCTGCCCCCGAAAACCTCGGTTTTGGCGTTAACAGCAATCTGGCAGAAATCTATTATTGCATTTCACCATTGGGCGACTCTGTCTATTTCGTCTCTTACAAACACACCTATGGATCGGGTGACATCTTTCGATTCGCCACGGACTCTTTACAACAGTTAGCAGCATCTGCCACACCTGAAGCGGATAGTGTAGCAGTGACCGAACTCGATGTAGCGAATTACAGTGCAAACAACCTTGTGTTTCTGATCGATCGCTCCACCTCTATGCGAACTTCAAATAAGCTGCCTTTACTTAAATTATCGCTGAAGCGCCTCATTGGTGAATTGCGTGACATTGATCAGCTCACGTTAACGAGCTTCGCCGATTCGGCAATTATTCACTATTCGACCCACGGCGTTACACAAAAGGACAGCTTATCCCAACTCATTGACCAACTAACCGCTGGAGGAAAAACCAAGGCAAATATGGGTTTGCAATTGGCGTACGACTATACCGTGCAGAATTTCATCGAAGAAGGTAACAATGAGATCATTCTGGTCACTGATGGACAATTCGACCTAACGGAACAAGACCGCAAGCGCATAAAAAACAATCGGCATATTGTGCTTACAGTGGTAGGGTTGGGCAATGACCCCAAGGCGCTGGCCAACCTAAAGAAATTGGCGGCCAAATCCAACGGTAGTTTCATACACATCACAAGCGATGAGACGAGTACCGAAGCATTGCTTGAAGAAGTGAAATCGCGTTCACACCGATGAATCATTTGACCTCATGGTCTTCAATCGAATTCAGGTTAGTAAAACGGATTGAGCTACTGAAAAAAGGGACTTACCGCATTGAAAGTCCCTTTCTATTTAGTGCTTCACAACTTTCTGCAGAGAGCGTTGGCCGTTCGAGTATACCTCTATGAAATATACCCCATTAGGCCAGTTTGTTGTCTCGAGAGAAACAAAGTTTGTTCGATGTATCGACGCGTTGAAATCCTCTACAACTGTACCCCTTACATCCCGAACGATAAGATGATCAAATGTTGTGTTAAACGTGATCTCCATATCGTCTTTAAACGGATTCGGCGCAACACGCAGTTTATTATCGGACTTCAAATCAACGATCATAATTGAAGTTAAATCGGTTTGGCCATCGAAGTCAACTTGTTTGATCTGGTAATAATACGTCTGACCCTGCTCTACGTTGTAATCCACGAATTGGTACTCGGTGAAATGAGACGCTGTACCCTGGCCTTGTTCCATTCCAATTTCCTGAAATCCTCCAGCCTTATTGGATCTGAGAATAACAAAATGGCTGTTATTTAACTCAGAAACTGTTGACCATTTTACAACCACTGCATTAGACGATGCATCATAAGAAGCTGAATAATCGAACCATTCCACAGGCAATGCCGTCATCCACTGAATTGTATAGGTTGCCGGTGTTAAATCAATCAAACCCGCACCGTCGACGAAGTAATAATCAAATTCAAATGACGTACTGAAATCTCCAGTAAAACGAACTTGTAGCTTAGTCGGGTCAAAGTTGGTTATAGTTGTATTTAGCTCCACGGTTTGGCCATCGTATAAGAGCACGTTTCCATTCATATTGGTGGTATCTGTGATCACCAACGTATTGCCTATACCTAAATCACCATCTTCAAGGTCTTGCGCTAATAGACCCGGGAAATCATTGTCTGCCGTTAGCGCTAGCGTTGTCCCGTAGTCCGGACTATTGATTATCTTTTGCCGATCAACAGCATTTGGGCGTTTATTAATGCCCACGTTTACTTCTTCGACAAAATCACCTTGAATTAGGATGTTACTTAATTCCCCATCTGCATTACCGTCGTTTCCATTGCCGGCCCCAATATTGTCACCTGTATATACCCAATTTACGGGCAATGCCGGTGAAGGTGCAGTTTGACCAACTGTCCCTTGAGTGGTACTAATAACAACATTATATGTACCGCTATCCAGATTTAAGAACTCGTAATATCCATCGCTACCTACTGCTACCGTAGAAATAACCTGATTGCTATTGTTCACGAGGTTAGCATAAATGGTGTTTGATTCTACGCTATTTATACCGTTTCCGTCTACCCGGTTATTCACCAATCCGTTTAAGTCGTTGAATACATTACCCGACAAACCTCCGATCTTTGGGTTATTTGGATTGTCTACAAAAGGCTCGTCAGACAAACCCAGAATCTTAGGATCGGCGTCACCTGTATTGTCGATGCGGAAACCAAAAATGGTTCTGTTGGTATTGAATTCGCTCATCTTGATTACAGTAACCACCATCGGTTGATTGGTAATGTTGGTAGGCGCATACCCAAGGTTCCAGTCGTACTCTGAACGAACACTACCAAAACAATTTCCAAACTGCAATTTGTAGGCAGACGTGATTACTTCTCCATTTGAATCCAACGGTGTAAGAGCGAAACAGGTATTCCCATTACGTTCCCCAACCAGGATGTAATCTGAAGACTCCCAGCCCTTGGTCCATTGAATATCAAAGTCTGCCCCAGAAGGAACGTTCTTTGAGCGATCATAGAAAATATAGTTCAGGAAATTCTTATCCATACCACTTTCAATCATCGCTTCGGTCCAACTGTCCGTGGCATTCGCATAGGTTGAAGTTCCAAGGTTATAAACACCAACCCCCGATACATTTGAAGCGAAATTATTATTCGCTACAGCACCACCAAGGTCATTGAAGTAATTCAATGTCTTAACTGACCCATTATCATTGATTTTCACATAAGTGATATCGACGGCCTTGTTGGTATTGGCAATCGTGCCTGAGGCCTCTGATGTCTGAGTAATTGTGGTACCATCGTATTCGAATTGAACTTCTGTAATGGGTACGTTGTAATTTCCAGGACGAACCACCCGTGTGGTTTGCGCTGAGATGTAGATGAACTGTATTAATGCAACTACAGTTAAAGCGGTTGATTTCATAACGTGCGACTTGAAAGCGGAATCAGACGAAAAATCGTACCACGCTCAACAAATAGCTGATTTACAACACTTTAAGTCGTTTTTCAAACACCTTATTCCTTTGTTTTCTTCCCAATATGAGAGTCAATTTCTCTCTGATAAACAAGGAACTGATGTAATTTAGAGCAGACAATGCAGCATGAGGAGACTTTTATTGTGTTGGCATCGTTATACAAGGGCCCGCCACGCGAACTGGCCAAACCGAAACGTAACTAATTCGATCACGAAAGATGAGCTATACCATAAGAGTCTTGATGCTAATACTACTGATAGACGGTCTCATTCCAACGGCATACGCCCAGGGAACATACAAATTCGAAAACGAAGCGTTGGATATCATCGCACAGAACAAAAAGGCAAAAACGTATGCGATTAAGATGATACGTTATTACTCGGGCTTTGTGGATTCTGTAAACAAAGGTACTTGCACCAAAAAAGAAATATACGGTGCAGATGGGAATCTTGTCGAAGAGATAGAATACCCCAATTCGAATAAGGAGAAACAGACCAGGCGTTTTGTTTATGATGGAAACAACCTGATAGAAATTCATCGCACGCTTAAGAAGAGAAATGGGGCTTCACGCATAATATATATTGGGTACGACTCTTTAGACCGCTTAAAATCCATGCACCAAAGATTTACAGCCAACAATTCTTCATCCGATACCGTGTTTTACTATTATGCTGCTGACGGACGATATGATTATAAAACCTGGGGCAGGGACGACAACCACAAGATGTTTATTCGATATAATGCCTGTGGTAAAATAGAGTATGTTGAGTCGTTTCCATTGGATCACACTACGATCAAACTAGACAGTAATAATTGCGTTTGCTATGTCGAACTATATTCAGGTGAACATCCGAATAAAAATGACATCAGTTTTCATAGAAGAACCTGTACAGAGCAATGTAAGACCTTGACGTATTACACACAATACGCCTACCATAATGATTGGATGATTTCAACCGACACCAATCAGTACAACACCGATTTCTTATTGGCTCGTAACACGTACGCATTCTGCCGGGCCAAGACCAAGAAAAAATGTTTACGGAAATTTCGTGTTGCCCGGATCACGGAATATGAATATGACTCCAACGGGTTATTGTTATTTGCAAGAGAATACGATCGAAACAATAAACTCACAACCACTCACTATCGGGAATATGAGTATCGCTAATAGGCCAAGTATTGCTTATTGATTAAATGCTTTTACGGTTTACGACTACCTTCTTATGCCTACATGTTCGTCACTTTGTATCTTTGGTCTCGTGATGCTCATGAATAAATCTTTACACGATGGAATCATAAGCTGACGTATCATTTATCACGTTGTATTATTCTATTGTAAGATGACCGCTCTCCTCATATTCGTCTTGATAATTATTGGGGTAAACCTTATACCGGAGTTTTTCCATCTGCGCTCGCCAAAAGTGGAGAAACGCATCCGCTTACTTTTGATTCTAAGCACTATACTTTTCATGACTGTAACGCTTTTCTTGTGGAGTGGTTATAGACTAAAGGGGGCGTATTCGAATGCGATTATTGGTTTCGGATTTATTGCTATAACGATGGCTTATTTTGCCCTTGTAAAAAACACCAAACAGAAAACCGGCTCTATTGTGATTCTCACACCCTTGATTATTCTAAGTCTCTTCGTATCCTTATTTTCACGG
>DIYD01000097.1:0-1350 GCA_002428905.1 Bacteroidetes bacterium UBA6063
CATTTAAATAATCATACCACTCTTCAACAGCAAGTTTACCGTGTTTCTTGGTTAAAAATTCTTTCGTTAAGCCTTCTAGTTCACCTGGAACCACAGGAACCGGAGTTCCCAGCCTATTTTCGTTGCTTTCAGTTACATTTTCCTGGCCATTTGCAACCAACGCTCCTGAAGCGATGATTCCCACAGCCAAAATTTTAGTAAATAAACCTTTCATTAATCTTCCTTTATTGTTTTCTGCAAAAATATAATTTCTGTTCAAAGAACGGAAGAAAAACATCGCCCCGTGTCAGAAGCCAGTAATCCTTGTCTTTAATCTATGTCACCTTCCATGGGACGAACCAGCAAATCTTCCACAACTGCCTGATTAGAAACCTGGTAGGTAGCAAAGATTAGCTCAGCCACAGATGACGCTTCTATAAATCTACTGGCCGGAAGCTCCGTTCCACTCCACGAACTTGTTAGTGTTGCACCCGGTAACACTGCGGTAACACGAATGCCGTCCTGCTTCAATTCTTCCCGTAAAACCTTGGTTAAGCCGTACTGTGCATACTTAGAAATACAGTATGTTCCACCATTAATGTAAGGTGTAATACTTGCTGTTGAACAGATATTAAATAAGTGCGGTTTAGACGATTGCTTCAGGTGGGGAATGGATTGTTTACACATATAATAGGTCGAATTCAGATTGGTTTCCATCATTAAGTCAAACGTGTCATCCTCTTCGTCCTGAATACTTCCTGGTACATACACACCGGCATTATTTACAACCACGTCAACTCCACCAAAACGGTTTATGGCATTGGTGTAAAACGACCGGATCGATGTCTTGTCCCGAACATCACAGGTTTCCAGGTAACTCTGTACACCTAAAGCATCCAGTTCAACCTTTAAAGCATCCAACTGATCCTGATTTCTACCGCAACTCATAATATTGAATCCTGCCTCAGCAAATTTCAACACAATTGCCTTTCCAATACCTCTTGTTCCACCTGTAACCAGAATAGTTCGTATGTCCATTTTTATCTGTTTTATATCCACAATTTGAGCAAATCTAGTTGATTAAAACTAACCTGTTGTTTTAAACCAATATATTTACCGCTGCAAATTTAGACATGCAGATTTTTTATCATTTCGGAAGTTATTTATTGTTTCTGAGGCGAATGATTGCCCGACCCGAGAAACTTTGGGTTTACTGGGAAAGGATCGCCCTGGAAATGAAGAATATTGGTATTGGATCGCTCCCCATTGTTGCCATCATTGCGGTATTTCAGGGAGCGGTAACCACGCTTCAAATAGCATACCAGTTGGTAAGCCCATTGGTAGCAAATCCGGTAATTGGTTCGATTGTAT
>DIYD01000097.1:1416-10822 GCA_002428905.1 Bacteroidetes bacterium UBA6063
TTGTATCCGACTCTTCCATGCTGGAGCTAGCGCCTACCATCACTTGTTTGGTATTGGCCGGGAATGTTGGATCACACATTGCTTCTGAAATCGGCACCATGAAGGTGAGCGAACAAATAGACGCGTTGGATATCATGGGGATAAACGCACCGGGTTTTGTGGCTCTGCCTAAGATTATCGGTGGGGTTATCATGATTCCATGTCTTATTATCATATCCATCTTCTTAAGTAATGTTGGTGGTATTGTTGCCGGAAGTGCAAGCGGGATTTTAACTCCGGATGAATTCATTCAGGGTGCACGTGAAAGCTTCCTGCCTTTCAACCTTGCATTCTCCCTGATTAAAGCGGTGGTTTATGCGTTCATCATTACCTCGGTTTCTTCATTTCATGGTTACAAGACCGAAGGCGGTGCACTGGAAGTTGGGCATAGCAGCACACGGGCAGTGGTTTACAGTGCCGTACTTATTCTTTTTTCTGATTACCTGTTAACCCAATTGCTTCTGTAATATGATTGAATTGGTAGATGTACATAAGTCGTTTGATGGTGTTGAAGTACTAAAAGGGATTTCAACCAAGTTTGAACCTGGACAAACAAACCTGATCATTGGAGCCAGTGGTGGTGGTAAAAGTGTACTCATGAAGTCTATGGTTGGATTGTTAACACCAGATCAGGGTCAGGTAATATACGACGACCGTGAGTTCCACAGTCTGGATCATAAACAGATTCGAGACGTACGACGTGAAATTGGCATGTTGTTTCAAGGGAATGCCTTGTTCGACAGTTATACCGTAGAGGAAAACATTGAGTTTCCATTGAAAATGCTAACCGAAATGACTCCGGCTGAACGACTGGATCGTGTAAACTTCTGCTTAGAGCAAGTCCACCTGGAGGGCAACAACGCCAAATTCCCTGCCGAGATCAGTGGTGGTATGAAAAAACGAGTGGGTATTGCCCGAGCCATAGCGCTAGATATCAAATACCTGTTTTGCGATGAACCCAATTCCGGATTAGATCCGGTTACTTCACGGGTGATTGATGAACTACTTCAAGAAATTACCCAGGAATTTAATATGACAACCATCATCAACACACACGACATGAAGACCGTTTTTGATATCGGGGATCATGTGGTGTTTATGTATGAAGGCAATAAGTGGTGGGAAGGTAAAAAAGAAGAGGTTCGCCACGCCAATAACAAAGAACTTAAGGCATTTATCAATGCCTCGTATTTTGAATAATTAAATCGTAATGAAGCGTTTAATAACTCCTTATTTGCGCGCAACCACATTGGTTGTAGCAGTATTTTTAATGGCATTTACACCTTCGGAAAAAGAAGAAGGCATGTACCCCCTTGCCCAGCTTGGAAGCCTTGATTTAGCCAAAGCCGGTTTACAGATTCCGCAATCCGATATATACCAACCGGGTAAAGTTGGTTTAACCAATGCGTTAGTGCGATTGGGTGGTTGTACAGGATCCTTTATTTCTGAAAAAGGACTCATCATAACTAATCACCACTGTGTGTTCGGAGCGGTTGCTTCAGCGAGTACACCAGAGAAGAATTACCTTGACAATGGTTTCTATGCGGCAAATGAATCTGAAGAGATCAAGACAACCCTACCCTGCCGAATCACGTTGTCGTTCGAAGATGTTAGTACACGTGTTCTGGAAGGCGTAAATCCTGACGATTCACCCGAAAAACAGGCAGAGGTGATTTCCGACAACATCCAATCCATTACGAAGGAAGAACAGGAAAACAACCCAGACCTTGAGATCAAGATTTCTGAAATGTTCGTAGGTAAATACTACACGCTTTTCCGCTATAAAATGCTGGATGACGTCCGTTTAGTGTATGTACCACCGAAGGCGGTTGGCAAGTTCGGCGGTGAAAGCGATAACTGGATGTGGCCAAGACACAACGGCGACTTTAGCATTGTTCGCGCCTACGAAGACGGTAAACCGTATGTACCTCAAAAACACTTAAAAATTGATGTGAATGGAACGAAAGAGAATGACTTCGTCTTTATTCTTGGTTATCCAGGATCGACATACAGACATTACCCAGCTCAGTTTTTGACCTATCAAAACGAACATATTTTACCCCTGATTTCATCCTGGTTCGACGAACGAATCGACCTGCTTCATCGCGACGCCAAAGGCGATACAAAGAAAGAATTACAGTATGCATCCACTATAGCATCGCTTAGCAATACCACAAAGAACTTTAAAGGTAAAATGCAAGGACTGCGCCGTACAAATATCATGGAACAACGTGCTTCCGAACAGGCAAAACTTCAAGACTACGTGAAGAAAAACGGCTCAGAATCAGCCAAAAAGGTTATTCCTCGTATCGCTGAACTCTATGCTCGAAAAAATGCATTGGCGGACGACTATATCTTGATGAACCAGATGTACTCGTCTTCTGGAATGTTCAACCTGGCGCATTCGTCTAATAAAGCGCTGGATAGCTATAATGCCGCTGATAAGGAACAACGCAAGACATGGGTTGAAGATTCAAAAGCAGCAATTCAATCTATGAAGCGCGGCTATCGGGTGTATTCTACTGAAATGGATGCACAACTCTTCAGCTCCCTGGTTTACCGAATATACAAGTCTGGCAATGGACGAATGGATGATGTTTTGGCATACCTAAAGTTAGATCAACCGTCTCGCGATGAAGTACAAGAATCCATTGAAAACATCTGGTATTCAAGCAAGTACAAAAATCGACTGGATATTTTAGAGCTTATGGATACCAAGCCTATTAAGTTGATTAAGACCAAAGACAAGATCCGTGATTTGGCACGTTTAATTTATCCGGTGTTACAAAAAGATGCGACGGAATGGCGTGATATTGATGCTGAGCTTAAGGCACTAATGCCTCGTTTAGCCGACATTAAGCAAGATTATTACGGTGGCACATTTGTTCCGGATGCCAACAGTACACTTCGTTTGACCTATGGTTATGTTAAAGGTTACAGCCCGAGTGATGCGGTATACAACGATCCATTCACCACCATCGACGGAATTATTGAAAAGGCACAGCCTTCCGGTGATTATTATATGCCCGAAAACATCCTGGAAAAGTATAAAACGGTTACGGCCAACGATAATTTGAAACATCCTAAACACGATCAGGTTGTTGTTGGTGTGTTGTACAATTTGGATACTACTGGGGGAAACAGTGGTAGCCCGATTCTAAATGCAAAAGGTGAGCTCGTAGGCGTAAACTTCGACCGTGCGTTCTCTGCAACAATTAACGATTTCGAATGGAATGAATCGTACAGCCGTTCCATTGGTGTTGACATACGTTACGTGCTCTACGTAATGAAATATGTGAATGAAGCGGATGCCGTGTTGGACGAATTAGGTGTAGACCTGGATTAATCGTCCACCTTTAAGATTTTTGTATAATACGTGTCCACACGGACAATATACATCCCATTTTTCCAATCCGCTACGGCAATGCGAAGACGTTGATCTTTTTCCTCGTTTAACGTGTGAAACACCGACCTTCCCAGAACATCAAATACGTCAATAGAGCGAAAAGGTCTAACTGAATTAGAATTAATGGTTAACGTCTGGGTGCATGGGTTTGGCCAAATAGATATGTCGTGGTCTTCTATTTTTACCCAAACTGAGAGTGTACTATCTTCATCCGATTCATTCGCTCCAATATCCGGTGAACGACCTTTGTAATCGTAAAATCCAGGTATGATCTTACCACGCTCGATTAATGGGCTGTTCTTTTGTAGACTGAAGTCACCCTGGCTTTCATCAACAAACATGGGGTCACCTGAGGTGAACTGATCAATCGAGATATGAGATGACTTCATTTGGTCAGACCAAATGGACTCGATTGAGTCGACAGAACTCACCTCGAGACAGTCGTATTGACCATGAACCTTTTTTATCACCAGTGGCGGTTTGTTGCCTGAATAATAGGCATCATGATCTGAAGAGAACTGGAATGAACTGTCTGGTTGACCGTTTAAACCATTGATTCCATTATTAAAAAACAAGTTGTTCGATGGATTGTAAAAGATGTTGTTCGCAAATTGAATATCCGACCATTCGTCATCCCACAAATACTGGATGAATGCAGCAGAATCGTTGCTGTGAAACGTATTATTGAAGATCCGTAGAAAAGATCCATTTGTGGTAGGCCCACCAATATTGGTCTTTATTCCAACGCCTTGTGAACGATAGATTGTAGGTGGTTCACACCGGGTGAAATACGTGTCTGTTTTAGAATTATCTCTACTCACCATATCTACCACTTCATTGCGGTACACATACACCGGGCCCAATCGTGGTGGCGCCATCGAGATAGAAGCAACATTATGCGCTATACGGTTGTTCCATATTTTCAGATTGGAGAATAAATTATCGAATTCAACACCATCAAAACAATTCTTAACGGTGTTGTTGTAGAAATCTACATTGTATACACCTGTTGTTGCAGTGCGAAACCCAATACCATCTCCAGGGCCATCAATAACACAATTCCGAATAATCAGGTTCTTAGACCCATTGCTGCCTTCATTGTAATAGATACCCGCGTTTTCCAGCGAGCGCCCCATTGAAGTGGGTATCAGGAGATTTTGGTTCGACACCGATTTCTTAATCATCGCATGACTCCAGGAACCAATGTTGTCCTTTATTTGTGTATTTTGAATTGTCACATTACTGCACCCACCCGCAAAATATACAGGTGCATCGCAGTACTTGAAAATGCAATGGTCGATGACCACTTCATTGGCATTTGCAATACTTAGACATCTGGCGTTAAATGCTCCGTTAAGATCAACCTTGCTTTTCCCATAATATTGAAAGGTGATTCCTTGAATCCGGAGGAATACATCATGATTAAAGCCTTGAATCGAAAGTCCTCTAAACTGGCTTGACACCACAACATCTTCTATATTTGGGTCGTAACCCTGTTCTGTTTTTATGGATATGCTGGTCGCATCGCGCACAAAGCCATTGAACCCGTAATTCAATGCACTCAAGTTGAAATTACCAAGAAATACATTGTTCCCTAACGTAGAATAGGGATACAGACGTTCACCATTGAGCACAAGTAGGTTGGTATATCTCGCTTCTGCAGGCAATGATGCACTGTACAACAGGGTATCGTTGGTATGTTGCATCCAGGTTAGCTTGCTCGTTAAGCGACCATCGATTATAGGTTCTGCATCCGGTGCAGCTTTAATCAGAATTGGGGTAGAATCAGTGCAATTCTCCCTGATATTCAAGTACATATCTCCTTCATAGTAACTGCCATCTTTTAGTAATACCGTTGTTCCACAGGTCAACCCTGAAGCAAGTAAGGTCTTCAAATTACCCGGTTTGATTTCAGTATAATCAGTGCCCAGTCCCTGTGGTGATACCCACTTGATTGAGGATGTATTGGTGAAGACAGGTTCCGTCTTCGTTGCGAGTTTTAACGCAGGCAGCACAACACTGTCAATGGTCGGTATCGAGTCTTTAATTGTGACTTGTACTTCGTATGTGGTACCCGGTTCTAACCCGAACAAACTGCTGCGAAAATGTCGTTCGTTACTATAATCGATTTGAACTGCCAGCGGTGCCTGAAACCACTTACCTCCAGATTCCCGGTACCTGATTTCAGCCCATCCATTGTTGTCGGTATCCCATGTGTTAAGTAGGTTGATGGAGATTGCCGCACTGTGGTAATTTGCTTCGCCATGGATTTTCTGCCCATTGGAGTTCAAGGCACTGCCCAAAACCAGTGTTAAAAGGATCAATACCTGGTACAGCGACGGTTTCATTCTCTACGAAATTACAATAAAAGTTGTCGGTCAATAATGACATATTATCGAATATTCGACAACCTGCGTCTTCTGGGCTTCCTCAACGGTTAGAATAGTTTATTTTCGCACTTTGTTAAAAAATATATTCACACAATGAAGAGAATTTACCTTTTGCTAACCCTTGCCTTTGTTGGGTTGGGCATGCAATCTAAGGCGGAAGAAGGTATGTGGTTACCACACCTTATTCAAGGTCAGACGTACGATGAAATGGTGCGTTTAGGTGTTAAACTTACACCAGAGCAAATCTATTCTGTTAACAATTCAAGTTTGAAAGATGCGATCGTACGATTAGGTCGTGGATTTTGTACAGGTGAGATCATCTCTAACCAGGGTTTGATGTTGACCAACCACCACTGTGGTTTTAGTGCGATTCAACAATTGAGTTCACCAGGTGAGAAAAACTACCTTGAGCGTGGTTTCTGGGCTAAAACAAAGAAAGATGAGTTACCAGCTGGATTTTCGGTTTCATTCTTGCAGAAAATCGAAGATGTTACCGATGAAGTAACGAAAGACTTAACGGAAGACATGAGCCTTCAGGATCGGTCAAAGAAAATCCGTGCAGCTTATAAAGAAATTGCAGAACGTTACGACGACAAAGAAAATCACATAAGTGCTACGGTAAAGTCGTTCTTCGAAGGAAATAAGTACTATGTTTTCATTTACGAAACATTCCCGGATGTACGTTTGGTAGGCACACCTCCTCAGTCTTTGGGTAAATACGGTGGAGAAACAGACAACTGGATGTGGCCACGTCATACGTGTGACTTCTCTATGTTCCGTGTATATGCAAACAGCGACAATAAACCTGCAGAATATAGCGAAGACAATGTACCTTACACTCCGAAACACCACTTACCCGTTTCTTTAAAAGGAGTAAAAAAAGGCGACTACGCCATGATCTTTGGATACCCAGGTAGCACAGATCGTTACCTGACATCTTACGGTGTAAACTTTGCTACCGGAACTGAATTCCCAGCGCGTGTTAAGGTTAGACGTCACAAGCTTGACATCTATGAGAAATACATGTCGATGAACGAAACCAACAAGTTAATGTACGCTTCAAAGTATGCAGGTGTGAGTAACTACTGGAAGAATTTCATGGGGCAAACACGTGGTTTGAAACGATTGAATATTGCCGATCGTAAGAAACAGGAAGAAACGGATTTTAATACCTGGGCGAATGCCGACGCAACGCGCAAACAACAATACGGAAACGTAATTAACCTGTACGAAAAAGGATTTGATCAACTACACAAATACAAAATGTCGTACGTATATCTTACAGAGGCGGTATTTGGTATCGAAGCCCTTTCTTATGCCTTCGGATATAGTGCATTAACCCGAGTAGAGACGGATGAAGAGATCGCTCAGGTTGCTCAGAACCTTGCTGGAGGCGTTGAAGGTCACTTTAAAGACTATATCAAGGAACTTGACGAGGAAGTATGTGCAGCAATGCTTATGCACTACTACAACGACCTTCCGAAAGACCAACAACCTGCTGACTTTGTAAGCATGGTCGAAAAATCAAAAGGCGACTTTGCAAAAATCGCTGCTAAGATTTTCAAGAAAACGATGTTCGCCGACCAGGAAAAACTTATGGCTTTCCTTGAAAAACCAAATGTTAAGAAGCTTCGCAAAGACCCAATGTATAAGTTAATGGCTACGTTGCTGAACAACTACAGAAGCGCAATTGCTCCTCAAATGTCAGCCAGCGATGAATCATTGGCTAAAGCAAAACGTTTATACGTTAAGGGTCTAATGGAAATGAACTCGAACAAGGCGTATGCTTCTGATGCGAACAGTACAATGCGTATGACATACGGTACGGTAAAAGATTATTACCCTGCTGACGCGGTTCATTACGACTACTTTACAACAATGGACGGGGTAATGGAAAAATACGTTCCTGGTGACATTGAGTTTGATCTTCCAGCGCGTTTCATTGATCTTGCTAAGAAAAGAGAATACGGTCGTTATGCAGATAAGGATGGAGAACTACATGTTTGCTTCTTATCGAACAACGATATCACCGGAGGTAACTCAGGTAGCCCGGTTATCAATGCAAAAGGTGAGTTGATCGGTACCGCATTTGACGGCAACTGGGAAGCAATGAGCGGCGATATCGCATTTGAGCCTAATCTACAACGTACGATATCTGTTGATATCCGTTACACATTATGGGTAATTGACGTATATGCAGGTGCGCGTCATCTTGTTGACGAAATGACACTTGTTACAGAATAAGTACCTCTAAGAAATAGATGAAAGGCGGGCATTAGCTCGCCTTTTTTATTATCGCTAGTGCCGAATCGACATCCGATACGGGCGCTTCACACGCGTTGTTTCTACAAACATAGATGAGCGTTCGCCCTTCTTGATATCGGTCATCATAAATCGGCAGCCCCTCCCCTGTTTGCGTGGCTGTAATCAGTGCGTTAGGTAGGTATCTACCCTTAAATCCACGTAAGAATTGTAAAGCTTCCTGGCCCACAATAACAACTTCAACCTGATTGCCATATTCACCAAGTGCACCTATCATCCAGTTGCTGAATCCTGAACCATATGAGCTGAACTTAGGTGCCAGGCGCACAGACATTTCAGAAGCCATGATGCTGTAGTTCCGGTCTTGATACAAATGCCCAAGCGCGAGTAAATTTCGATACATGGTAGAGTTGGACGATGGTATCACATTGTCGAAATACTCCACGTTTCGAACTACCAAATCTTTGGCGTCGTGTGATGTAAAACCAAACATGCCCTGATCCTCGAGGTAGAAATGATTAATGGTGTAGTCACATAGTTTTTTAGCAAGTTCTATCCACTCCAATTCACCTGTAGCACTGTGAAGCTCGATATACGCCTGAATGCCCAATGCATAATCTTCTAGAAACCCGTTAATCGTACTTAATCCGTTCTTGTACGAATGCCATAAACTGAAATCATCATTTAGCTGCTTGAACTGTATAAAGTTAGCCAGGGCTAGAGCCTGATCTAAAAACTGGTCTTCCGCAGTAGCGTTGTACGCCTCTACCAGTCCGGAAAGATAAAGTGCATTCCAACTGGTTAGAATCTTGTCGTCAATGCCGGGTGCAATGCGTTTATCCCGTGCGCTTTTTAGAACTTCATTCCACTTATTTACTTTGGTGAGCAATGTCTGCTCATCTATATCATAACGCTCCCTAAAATCGGCATCTTCTTCACGCAACAAAATATAGTTACCGTTTTCCCAATACCCGCGTTCATCAATGCTATAGTAATCGCGAACCATTTCGGTTTCTTCATCGAAAAGATCACTTATTTCAGCCTCTGTCCATACATAGTACTTTCCTTCTTCTCCTTCACTATCAGCATCTTGCGCCGAATAAAATCCGCCAGATTTATCCCTGAGCTCTTCCTTGACATAGGATATAATTCCCTTAATTACTTGATATAATTCCATCGAAGGGTCTGCCTTAAATGCCAGGGCGTAGGTTTTTAACAACTGGCCATTATCGTACAGCATCTTTTCGAAATGCGGTAGTTTCCATAAGGCATCAACCGAATAACGTGCAAAACCTCCGCCAACTGGATC
>DIYD01000095.1 GCA_002428905.1 Bacteroidetes bacterium UBA6063
CAGATGGTGACGTGGTCGACGCATGAGAACCATCATGTTCGCAGGTTATCTACAGAAGGGTGCAGACCGCGATTACCCTGGGCAATGGCACTACCTGCATATAAAAAAGACCCAACGCCTATTCTACCTATTCTCGAAACCTTAAAAAATGACCCAAGTGAATATGTTCGACGAAGCGTAGCCAACAATCTGAATGATATTGCGAAAGACAATGAAACTCTAGTCGTTGAAATTGCCAGGCAGTGGCTGGGCAAAACGCGAGAAACCGACGCACTGGTAAAACATGCGTGTCGCACATTGCTTAAAAACGGTCATCCGGATATCTTACCTCTGTTTGGGCTAGATGCTTCGTCGATACAATTAAAGAAATTCAACCTGAATACACCCTTGGTATCCATGGGTGAACGATTATCGTTCGATTTTAGTTTTGTGTATGACAAGACGGGCAACCAAAACGTACGTGTTGAGTATGCCATTTATCATCGGAAGAAAAATGGAGAACTTACAAAGAAAGTGTTCAAGGTAAGTGAGCGCGAGGTTAAGGGCCAGCAATTGATCGAAATCTCACGTGAGCACCATTTCAAACCCATAACAACACGCGTTTATTACACTGGAGAACATCGTGTATCGGTCATATTGAATGGCAAAGAGTTTGAACCGAAGGCATTCCAGTTGATGGTATAACCAATCCATCTGTGGCTATATTTGTGCATGGCCCGATTTTCTGTATTCCGTCTAATACTACTTCCTCTAAGCCTTTTTATACACTCGAGTGTTTTTTCACATTCCGGTGGACATCATGGAGCGCTCAATCATTGGGACATCAATGACGGCGTGTACGCTTCTTTTGTTACAGCAAACGAACGTGAAGTCATACTTGAAAACCACCAGGGAGAGACCATGGTGGTTCCTCTGAGTGACTTAAGTAGCCAGGACAAAGCGTATGTTCAGAAGAAAATCCGTTACATAGCCCAACTCAATGCGAACAAACCATCCTTAATACTTGCGTACCGAATCGAGTTGGCAATGTTTTTACTCTTACTTGCAGTTTTCGCTTTGTTCTCACTGACAGGGGCGCAGCGCTATCGCAGACTAATACAGTTCACCAGTGTTATACTCGTATCGTGTTCGATCTTTATTGCGTGTAATGATGATCCTGTTGTAGATGTGCCGGATGATACATTACCTGCAAATAATCCCGCAGAACTCGCCGCATTATTCGAGTCCTTTTCAGGGGTTACCACATCTTCGGATGACACCTATTTTTATGTGTCTTCGAATGGAATACCATCTCATGAAATGATGACGGGCATTACCAACTGGCAACAACAAGTTCCGATGGATCACGATTACACCGGAAGCAACAGCTGGGCGATCCCATTGCGACCCGAAATTGCCGACGAAGCCTTGTCAACCAAAACGAATCTGCTCAAAGGTGCTATTGCTATAGCTGCAAATGGTATCCCAATCTTCAACCCGCTCAACAATCGGGGAGAAGATGCCAATGCCATCGGAGAACTGGACAAATGGGGAGGGCATTGTGGTAGAGCTGATGACTACCATTACCATATACCACCAGAACATCTGCAAGCTACGGTTGGAGATGGTAAACCGATCGCTTATGCCGTAGACGGTTTCCCAGTATATGGCCCAACTTCAGAGCAGTTGGATGAGAACCTGGGAAGATTCAACACCAAAGGGGGTTATCAATACCATACGATTGCCTCATATCCGTACTTTATTGCAGGTATGAAAGGAAAGGTACAACTTGACCCGAACACCCAGGCTCCGGAGAATCAGGTGATTCCTCAAGCCACAACTAAAGGCGTTCGACCGGCCTTAACTCCACTACAGGGAGCAGAAATCACGGGATTTACAAAGGTGAATGACAAGTCTTATACCCTTACTTACACCCTGAACAATGAGACCTATACCATTGAGTACAGTTGGGACGATTTACGGGAGTATACCTATCGCTTTATTAAACCCGATGGGAGCTCAACCACATCGTCTTACCAACGTTAGACAGACCTTCCTTTTAGCACCAGGTTATCTAATAACCGCACTCCTCCAAACTTCACTACAGTTAGGGCCACGATGTATTCGGCCTGATTGAGATCGGTTACTTCTTCCAGTGTATCTCCATTTACGCAGATGAGGTATTCCAGTTCGGCATCTTCAATGGAGTTTAAGTAGTTGAGGGTAGTTTCCAAGGCTTCGGCCAACGACTTAAAATAACAGCGCTCTTTCAACTTTAACAGCGACTTGTATATGAAGGCAGCCCGCTCTCTTATTTTTGGCTCTAATCGCTCGTTACGGCTACTCATGGCCAAACCATGTGGCTCCCGCAGGATTGGGCAGACCACAATGTCGATATCATGCTTCTTGTTCCGGACTAACGTTTTGACAACAACCGTTTGCTGAAAATCCTTTTGTCCGAAGTACGCGCTGGTCGGTTTTACAATATCAAAGAAACGATTGACCACCTTGGCCACACCCTGGAAATGACCCGGTCGCAACGCCCCTTCGAAAATCGTGTCCAGTCCATTCAGGTCGATGGCGGCATCGTTGTAGTCTTCGCCGTAAAGATCGTCATAGTCGGGATGAAACAAATAGTCGACCCCGGCAGCTATGAGTATGCGTATGTCTTGAGCGATGGGCTGCGGGTATGCTTCCAAATCCATTTTATCGTCAAATTGCTTTGGATTGACGAAAATGCTACATACAACTGTATCATTTTCCTTCCTGGCCCGTTCCAGTAATGAAACGTGTCCGTTATGCAATGCACCCATGGTTGGGACAAAGCCGATGGACTTGCCGTTGGTTTTTTGTTTGGCGAGTTCCGAATGTAGTAAAACAGCGGATTTGAATATAAACATATAGTAAAAAAATTCTTAATATACAAGTATTACGACTGGCGTTTTTGCCGATAATAGGGGGTATCTTTGCAGTCGCATTATAGTAAAACACATTTATTTATGGAAAACAACAGAAAAAAAGTATTATTCATTTCTTCGGAGATGAGTCCTTTTTTAGAAAGTAACGCATTGTCTGATATCGCTCGCATGCTTCCACAAGCCGTTCAGGAGCAAGACAATGAAGTTCGTATCCTTGTTCCTCGATTTGGTGTTATTAATGAAAGAAGAAACAGACTACACGAAGTAGTACGTCTTTCAGGTATGAACATTACTATTGACGACAATGATAACCCACTAACCATAAAAGTGGCTTCTATTCCAAACACCAAGATGCAAGTTTATTTCTTAGACAACGAAGATTACTTCCACCGCAAGTCTGTGTACGGCGATGAGGAGAATTCATTCTTTGCAGACAATGACGAAAGAACAATTTTCTTTTGCAAAGGTGCTTTAGAAACCGTTAAGAAACTCGGTTGGTATCCAGACATCATTCACTGTCATGGTTGGATGACCAGCTTGATTCCATTGTACTTGAAAACAATTTACAAAGACGAACCGGTATTCGAAAATGCCAAAATCGTTTATAGTGTATTCGACAATGAGTTCCAGGAGTCGTTGGGTTCTGACTTCACACGGAAGGCAAGTTTAAATCACATCCAGGACGATGAGATGAAGCCATTCGAAAATGCAGATTGCTCAAGCATGTACATCGGTGCTATTACACACGCTGACGCAGTAGTTAAGTGTCAGGATGAAATCGCTCCAGAAGTACTAGACCATATTCAGAACGCTACATCAAAACCTGTATTAGAACACAGAGGCGAGAACATCGCTGAAGAGTACACTGAATTCTATGACACATTGCTGGCTCAAAACTAGCGGTAAGGCTGTCCAAAGGGCAGCCTTACTTATTTCTTTCCTACTTGTATTTATTACCTCCTGTAAAAAAGAAGACAACCAAATTGGTGTTGACTTTTTACCTGATGATAGCAACTTCAGAAGTATCGTTGTTGACACATTAAGTGTTGTGGCGTATACGGTTCAGGAAGATACCATCAAGGTTGATTCTCTTTCTACGAATCTGTTGGGCGCAATCAACGATCCTGCTTTCGGAATGCGTACAGCAAACCTCTACACACAGGTTTTACTTCGAGAGATTAATGTAGACTTTGGTGCGAACCCAGGTATCGACTCGGTGATTTTGTCACTGGCACGGAACACTGGTTCATCGGCCTATGGAAACGATGCAAGTGAAATTGATTTTGACATCCACAAGATGGATGAAATCATTGACAACAACCTCTCGTATTACTCCAACTACAAACCGCAACTTGGCGACAAGATCGGCAGCTGGCAAGGCAACTTACGATCGAACGATACCGCCTGGTTTGAAGAAGATGGCGATTTGAAATGGCAGATAAATACCTTTAGGATTCCATTGAACAACAGCTTTGGCGAGGAATTCTTTGCGAACGCTGGCCAGTATGGAAGCAACGAAGTATTTCTAAACTTCCTAAATGGTATCGCCCTAATTCCAAAAACAGCCGGTCTGGCTTCTGGAGACGGTGCTATGGTAGGCATTGATAAATTCTCGGACAACTCGAAACTGATCGTGTATTATAATGATGGTCTTCGGAAAGAATTTGAAATCAACAGTGAATCGCAAAACTTATCTACGTATACGTTAGCGGGTCTTCCGAGTACGATTACGGATCAGGTAAGCAATCCTGGAACGCATTACAACACCACGTATGCACAAACGCTTGCAGGGCATAAAATTAAAATCGACATACCCAATTTATTGAGTTTAGTGGCAGACGGAAACGCAATTGCCATTAACGAGGCTAAGATTACGTTTAAGGTTAAGGACGGCTCCACTTCAACGGCCTTCCCGGCACCCGACCGTATGTTACTGCTTCAACCTTCCGAAGTGGACGGGTCAAATGCATTTATTCTGGATCTTGTAGATGTACTCTTCCCTCCTAGTTCGGCCTGGATTGGAAACGTAAATTACGGAGGGAACTATGATGAGACTACAGGCACCTACACCTTCCGATTTAATCGTCATTTACAAAGTGTACTTGACACGTATTTAAATAGTGGAGAAGATGCGAACCGGGGCTTCTATTTGGTTATACCATCTGACAATCCGATCACACCCAGCCGATTGATACTGGACACAGACAACAATGGGGTAACAAAAAATTTGAACCTAAAAATCACATACACCAAACTTTAATTAAAAGTTGGTGTTTAATTTGCAAAAACTATATCGAGTTGACACAAGAACCGAAATACAAATTGGCGAGCCGACAATGGAAGAAGAACAACACCGTTGTTACTGCTAAGGATTGCCAAATTGGTGGAGACGAGTTATTGCTCATTGCCGGGCCTTGCGCTGTTGAAAACGAACAACAGCTCGACCAAATTGCGTCGTTTGTTTCCGGTTTGGGTATTAAGTTTTTACGTGGAGGTGCATACAAACCAAGAACTTCTCCCTACAACTTTCAAGGGCTTCAGAAAGAAGGACTGGAACTGCTGAAACAAGCCTCCGATCGATATAATCTTGGTATTGTTACCGAGGTTATGGATTTGAGTTTACTGGATACGGTTTACCCATATACCGACATCATTCAGATTGGCTCCCGAAATATGAAGAACTATCACTTCTTGAAGGAGTTGGGCAAAACCGATAAACCCATTATGCTGAAACGAGGCATGGATGCAACGGTAGAAGAATGGTTGTTGGCCGCAGAATATCTTCTCTTAGGTGGCAACGACCAGGTCATCTTGTGTGAGCGCGGTATTCGCACCTTCGACACAAGCAATCGAAATACGCTGGATGTTGCCGGTTTAGCGTTGGCAAAAGAATTATCGCACTTGCCGGTCATTTCAGATCCTAGTCAGGCTACCGGAAATCGAAACTTAATCCGAGCTACGAGTCTGGCTTCAATTGCTGCCGGTGCAGACGGATTAATGATTGAAGTACATAACAACCCAACCGATGCCTTATCGGATGGGCCTCAATCGCTTTACCTGGATCAGTTGCAGGACATGATGCCTGATCTGGCACGAATCGCTGCCGCGATGAACAAGACTTTTTCCTGGCAGAAACAGCCTGAAATCATAAATGCCTAAGCCCGCTGGCTTTTAGGATTTTTTCAATTTTCTTTGCAAAAATTTTTAACACAATACAATGAGAGTAGCCTTAGTTGGAGCAACCGGGATGGTTGGCTCTGAAATGATTAAAGTTCTGGAAGAAAGTACCTTAAAAATCACCGATTTTGTACCTGTTGCAAGTGCAAAATCGATTGGTAAACAGGTGCGCTTCAAGGGCGACTCTTATGCGTGTGTTGGCCTTGAAACAGCCGTTGAAATGCAACCGGAAATTGCCTTATTCTCCGCTGGTGGTTCCGTGTCATTGGAATGGGCCCCAAAATTTGCAGCCCATGGCACGTACGTCGTAGACAACTCATCTGCCTGGAGAATGGACAAAAACACGCCGTTGGTGGTTCCGGAAATAAACGCGAGCACATTAACCGCAGATGACCACATTATAGCGAATCCAAATTGCAGTACGATTCAATTGGTTATGGCGTTAAAACCCATCCACGAGAAATATGGCATCAAGCGATTGATCATAAGCACGTACCAGTCTGTCTCGGGTACAGGATACAAGGCAATGAATCAGCTTGAAGCCGAGCGTAAAGGCGACAAAACAGAAATGGCATACCCGCACGCCATTGACAAGAACTGTATTCCGCACTGTGACGTATTCATGGACAATGGATACACCAAAGAAGAGATGAAGATGGTTAACGAAACGCGCAAGATTTTAGGCGACGATTCCATTCGAATTACTGCGACCGCCGTGCGTGTCCCTGTAGATGGTGGCCATTCCGAATCAATTAACCTGGAACTACATAAACCATTCAATTTAGAACAGATTACACAAGATTTGGCTTCTATGCCGGGTGTTGTGATACAGGATGATGTTACGAACAATGTTTATCCTATGCCGTTAATGGCAAAAGGCAAGAATGAAGTATTCATCGGTCGTATTCGACGTGACGAAAGTGCAGACAATGCATTGAACATGTGGATTGTAGCCGACAATTTGCGTAAAGGCGCAGCTACTAATGCCGTTCAGATTGCAGAATACCTTACTGCCAACAATTTAATTCAAACGAAAACAATCGCTTAAGCACAACATAATGCCAGCAGGATTCTATAAACTTAAAGTAGATAAAATCAAGCGTGAAACACCTGACGCTGTAAGTATTCGATTACTTGTTCCTCCCCCTCTCAAAGGGATGTTCACCTACGAAGCAGGCCAGTATTTAACTTTTCACGCCATGATCAATGGTGAAGATGTTCGGCGCTCATACTCCGTATGCAGCAGTCCGTTTATGGATGCTATGCCCACTGTTGCCGTAAAGCAGGTTGAAGATGGTAGAATGAGCACCTTCTTAAACACGCAATTGAAAGAAGGTGACTTAATTGAAGCCATGCCTCCTATGGGCAAGTTCACCGTATCACCCAACAAAAATGCTAGCAATCACTATGTACTTTTTGGTGGCGGTAGTGGAATTACCCCGTTGATGTCGATTGCCCTTACCGTAATTGATCAGGAACCAAACAGCAAGGTTACGCTGGTTTATGCCAACAGGGATGAACAATCAATTATATTCAACGAAGAGATCAACAACATGATCAGCGATCGTTTTGAAGTCGTTCATATTCTGGAAAACGCCGGTGAAGGTTGGACCGGTCTTAAAGGTATGTTGTCCCAACCGAAGATCAAGCAATTGCTTGATATGAAGCTCGGAGCTGACCAGCAAGATGCTGCCTATTTCATTTGTGGCCCTACGGGCTTAATGCAGCTTGTAGAATCCACTTTAAAGGAGCACATAGGCATTGGTGCCAGCCAGGTTCATTTGGAGTATTTCACGGCTACTAAGAGGGATAAGACCGAAGAGGAAGAAGTTATTGAAGACGATGGCAGCGAGAAGCAAGTGACTGTAGAACTATATGGTGATCAGGAAACCATTACGGTAAACCCGGGCCAGACAATTCTGGAAGCAGCCCAGGACGCAGGTATGGATCCCCCATTTTCGTGTACCGTAGGTGTGTGCACCACGTGCCGTGCTAAGGTGCATAGTGGTAAGGTTCGTATGGATGAGCGAGAAGGGTTAAGTGATGCAGAAATAGAGGAAGGATACGTACTGACGTGCCAGGCCCACCCGGTAAGTCCAAAAGTTGATCTGACCTACGAATAGTAGGCCAGATTACTAAACTCGTTTAGAGATGAGGGTTTCCCAGCCCTCTTCAATTTTCTTGATTGACAGACCTTCATCATAATAGATTCCATTGTCCATTTTTGGAATCTTGTAGTCTTCAAATCCTTCTGATTTCAGGTATGCGCGTAATTCTGCGATATCTTCAAAGATCATAGTCTCCTTGCGCATCAAATGTACAGGTTCGCGTGGTGTTTCTTTTTCTTCCACTACAGCATCCTGTGATGTGTAATTTAATTTATCGCCCTTCTTGTAATTCATCAACATCGTTTTTACCTCTTCGAGATAATCGTCGTCAATGTTGGCCGGAACGGCTAGCGTGATAACCTTCTTTTGATTCTTGTTCAACCAGAATTGCGAACGGCAACTGGAGCTGCAGAAACGAGCATTTTTGCGGTTTGCCAAGAATTGCGCGCCGCAATTCTCGCATACTAATTCGGTTGATTTATGATTGGTTCTAAAACCCTTGGTGGTGCGGAACATTCCTAACTCTAATTGCATCTTAACGTTTATTTGATGCAACAAAGTTGGCCAATTAATAACGTTTCCGCAGGTTTAGCTACCAACAGCGTCTAATAATTAAGACAAATTAAGCGCTTGATTATGAAATTATTAACTCAACTGAAACACAGATCAGAGTTATTCCTGTTGATCTCATCTCAGAACCGGATTACTGCGCAGTGGCGGCAAGGATGCTTTCGAACATTGCTCTGCCATCTGTATTGAACAGTTTTTCACTTGCAGCACGTTCAGGATGTGGCATCATACCAAATACATTACGGCTTTTATTGGTGATACCCGCAATATTCTTGATGGATCCGTTTGGATTCGTATCCTTATCCACATTGCCCGACTCATCGGAATAGTAAAACAAAATTTGATCGTTGGCTTCCAATGAAGCAATCGTTGCATCATCTGCATAGTAGCGCCCCTCAGCATGGGCGATTGGAATCTTCACTGTGCTACCACGCTCCAGATTACGGGTAATCATCGTATTGTCCGTTGCCGTTTTCAGATACACATTTTCGCAAACGAATAACTGGTTATCGTTACGTAACAATGCACCTTCCAACAAACCAGATTCACATAGAATCTGGAACCCGTTGCAAATTCCCATCACATATCCACCATTGTTCGCATGGGCAACAACAGCCTCCATGATCGGACTTAGCTTGGCAACAGCACCACTTCTCAAATAGTCTCCAAAAGAAAATCCACCTGGGATGAACACAAAGTCACACCCTTTGAGATCGGTGTCTTTGTGCCAAAGTTCTTCCACCGGATTTCCTGAAGTCTCTTCTAAAAC
>DIYD01000258.1 GCA_002428905.1 Bacteroidetes bacterium UBA6063
AGATGCCTTTTGGGAACGGAACGAAATTATGTGTTATGTTTCCACTTCCGGTAATCTCATTACCTATGAAGTTCTGACCATCAGAGGCTGGATTACAATTCATGAATATACCAGCATGTTCAAGTCTGTTTCGCAAGAAGGTATTCCCCTGACCGTTGATTCCATGTGAATTATCAATAACCAGGTTTTGAGCAATGTTGCCTTCGATGAGGTTCAGGAACGGGTAGTTGCCGTGTAAGACAATGTCCCCGGCAAAGCTACTCGGACTAAAAACGCCAGTCCAGTAAGGCTCATACGAATAATTATAGCTAACAATGTTGCCATTTGAGCCAGCCTGAAACAGTACTGAGTGCCTTAACTTTCGGAAAATGTTGTTTTCCACCATACACTGACTAGAAGTGAACTGTACCACCACTCCATAAGCCTTGCCACCGCCTCCATAATGAAAAGCATTGGTAAAGTATGATCCCTCTATGCGCGATTTATAGGCGTACATGTTATTCACATGGGCGAAGTTGCACGAGTCGGATACCACTCCACTCACTAAAGCGTTTTCGGTATATTCAAAGTGGATGTTGTCCGTTTGACCTTGCGTGGCATCATTACGCACAATACGCATGTTAACCACACCCAAATTACGCTCGGGTGTAATTTTGATGAATTGAGCTGCGTCTTGTGTCGATAGATCGAGGCGAAGTTCATCGGCCAGTACAATTTCGGTCTTACTTGATTTCAAAACCTTACTGATTTGGCCAACAGTACCTTTAGCCCAGCTGGAGCTGATTTTATTGTCGTCGGCAACCTTAAATCTCACCAAATCACCTGGTTTCAGGAATTCATTGTCCAGTGTAATGGTTTGTTCTCCTTTAGAAAAGCTCTGTGTAAGATTTTTCCATTGTGCAAACGTGGTTCCTTTGGCATAAATGAGGTGGTTTCTGCCTCCCAGGTCAAATCGTAACAGGGTTTTGTCGCTACCGTCGCCTGCAAGATACTGGTTCGAAGAAAGTTCGATTGGTTTTGTAAGGTAATACGTGCCTTTGGGGAAATAGATAATGGCACCGGTTTGTCTGGAGTTGTTTAAAGCCAATTGAACGTATTCGTCGCATGGGGAGGATCCTGTTGCATCAGCGCCAAGTCGTTTAACGTTGATGATCAATTTTTGAGCAATGGTGTTTTTGTGACCAATTGATTTCCAGTTAGTTATGCTGGAACTCGGTGGAGTTTGCCCAAAAGAAATCAGGCATGCCGAGAGCATGATGCACAAAGTAGTAGTAATTTTCATCGCTACGAAAGTAGGTGGCTACGACTAAATAACCATAAAACAAATGTCATTTTTCCACATAATGGAATAAAGTGTTTCAAAATGGGAATTGAAGAGCATTTGAAACCGTTGAAAAATTGATGATTTCTCCTGTTTTTCAAGACTCTTAATACCTTATTTTTGCCCCAAATTATAAAGCATGAATATTCACGAGTATCAAGCGAAGGAAATATTGAAGTCGTACGGCGTTGCCATCCAGGAAGGTGTTGTAGTCGACGACGCAAATGACACGGAAAACAGTGTAAAAGAACTTCAGGAAAGAACCGGAACGGATTGGGTTGTTGTAAAGGCTCAAATTCATGCAGGGGGTCGAGGTAAAGGAGGCGGTGTTAAGCTTGCCAAGAGTATGGACGAAGCCAAGGCACGTGTAAACGACATCCTGGGCATGCAATTGGTTACGCCACAAACCGGACCAGAAGGAAAAAAAGTAAATAAGGTGTTGATCGCTCAGGATGTATACTATCCAGGTGCTTCAGAACCTAAAGAATTCTATATGAGCGTTTTACTTGATCGAGCATTGGGTAAAAACGTGATCATTTATACCACAGAAGGTGGGATGGATATTGAAGAAGTAGCAGAGTCTAATCCGGAAAAGATCTGGAAGGAATGGATTGATCCTGCAACGGGTTTATTACCATTTCAGGCGCGTAAAATCGCCTTTAATCTTGGTTTGGAAGGTCAGGCAATGAAGCAAATGGTGAAGTTTGTTAACGCGCTTTACCAGGCTTATGTAGATACCGATTCTTCCATGTTTGAAATCAACCCCGTGTTGAAAACATCGGATGATCGCATTATTGCTGTGGATGCTAAAGTGGATTTAGACGACAACGCTTTGTATCGTCACAAAGACTTTGCTGCACTTCGCGACGAGTCGGAAGAAGATCCTACCGAGGTAGAAGCAAAGAAATTTAACCTAAACTACGTGAAGCTCGATGGCAACGTAGGTTGTATGGTGAACGGAGCAGGACTTGCCATGGCAACGATGGATATCATCAAGCTAAGTGGTGGTGATCCGGCTAACTTCCTGGATGTTGGAGGTACAGCTAGCGCCGAAACCGTAGAAGCCGGTTTCCGAATAATATTGAAAGACCCGAATGTGAAAGCAATTCTGATCAATATCTTTGGTGGTATTGTGCGATGCGATCGAGTGGCTCAAGGTGTTGTAGATGCTTATCAAAACATTGGTGATATTCCGGTACCGATCATTGTTCGCTTGCAAGGAACCAATGCAGAAGAAGCTAAGAAGATTATCGACGAGAGCGGACTTGAAGTACGTTCTGCTATCTTGCTTCAGGAAGCAGCAGATGCGGTTAAAGCGGTACTAGCTTAAAACAAGCGTATGGCGGCAGAGTTTATTCAAGTGCATGATTCTACGCCAGACATCCGTAAAATCAAAGAGATTGTAGCCGCATACAAGGACGGCAAGATCGTCATTATCCCAACCGATTCCATTTATGCGGTATCGTGTGATTTATACAACAAAAAGGCTATAGATAACTTATATCGCCTATTGGGTAAAAAGCCGAATAAGGCCAACCTTTCGTTGCTGTGCAGAGATTTATCGCATTTGGCTGAGTATTGCAAACCCTTGCCAAATCCAGTGTTTAAATTGATGCGTCACGCATTGCCCGGTCCGTTCACCTTCATCCTGAAGGCAACCAGCGAGGTCTCCAAAATTTTCAAGACCAATAAACGTACGGTAGGTATACGTGTTCCGGATAATCAAATCGTTTTAGACTTATTGGAGCAATTGGGTAACCCCATTGTGTCAAGTTCCATTCATGCAGAAGATGAGGTGATCGAGTATTTGACAGATCCAGATGAGATATACGACGAATGGAAACACAAGGTAGACATCGTACTTGATGGAGGTTCCGGACAAAACATGGGGAGTACAGTGATCGACTGCACAGAGAAAGAGGCCTATATCGTTCGGGAAGGCCTTGGGATGGAGCTACTTGATATCTAATTCCGCTTTAGACTCATAATCCAATCGGCAATCTGATTACCCTCTTCATCCGAAATTGGTATAGGGTTCATGGGTGGATAGTCCGGCCATCTTTCGGGTTTCGGGTGTCGAATAAGTTCCAAAATCTCTTCTTTGGATTGAGCGCGTTGTGCAATCTCAAGGTAGGAAGGACCAATTAAACGTTTACCAATTTTATGACACCCCAAACAGGTGTTCCGTGCAAGAAGAGATTTTATAGCTGAAGGAGGGGCAACCGGAATGGTTGAATGATCTTCAACTTCAGGTGCATCCGTGGAACCCGGTTTACCACAAGCCGCCAGAAGTACCGATAGGCACAGGACCGAAAAGTAGCGCATTCAATTAATTGTTGCTCGCCATATTCACCGGACGCAGTTTGCTTGTAATGTGGATGTCTACATCTGGCCAAAGAACACTTTCTCCATCTTCGCCTTTGTGCAAATCACTACAAACTTCATTTAATGCCGCCACACTGGGCTCTGCTTTCCAGTCGGCCAATTGCATCGTTGCATTCAATTCAATTTCATTGCCTTTAACCGCATAGGTGCCTTCGATCTCATGCGATTCATTGTTCATCTGAATCAGAATCATAGCTTTGCCTTCGGCATCGTCACCGTCCAATGAGGTTATTTTACCTGTAATGTTATCGGTGTTCATCATAGTACCGAAAAACGATTCCATGATTTTTGGATCACGTTCTTCGTTCCCTGAGTTCGTCGTTGAGACTGGAATACTAAACTCCAGTTGATCCATTACTTCTTTAGGAGTACCCACTTCAACACCAGGAGTTACGTTAATCTCGTCAAAGCTTCCTTTCACGCCAATTTTGGCCGAAGTCTTGTAAGCCGTCCATTCTAATTTTGTGAATGCACGTTGGTAGCTATATCCCGATACTTGTGTTTCCTCAGCATCAGCTGTCTTTTCTTCCGTGGTATTGGAAGATGAACAGGCAAACAAAAACAGGCTGGTAATTAGGGCAAATGATAACTTATTCATATCGATTTAACAGTTTAAACAAAAATAGGTTTTGGTTCATTTTTGACCATGTAAAAGACGTAGTTTTCGTTTCTACCATGTCATGTTTTTTCGGCCATACCTGCTGCAT
>DIYD01000310.1 GCA_002428905.1 Bacteroidetes bacterium UBA6063
GTTTTCAACGGTCCAACTCACCGTTGTTGACTTACCTGAGTGGAAGGTGTCTGGAGCGACAACTTCGGTGACTTTCAGGTCAACCGGAGGATATCCGTCCACGTATTCTTCTCCACCTCGGTCAACATTATTCGTATCGGCGCGATGTTCATAAACATTGTTATCGGCATCCGTCTGCACAAAATAGTAATAATCACCAGCCGGTGTTGAAGAAGGTAAGGTCACCAACTGACGTATGGTATACATTGAATCCTTTTTCAGATCAGCCGTATGTAAGATAGACGCTAAAAGTTGGTCTGAAGTCGCATCGAAAATCGAATCCTTCGAGAGATAAATACGATCCATCCAATTGGCCATAGCTGTGGTATCTCCCTGGTTCTTTACCGAGTAGGTGATGGTTGCTGTGTCGCCTGCATTGGCTGTATCCGGGATGCTGATCAATGTAGGGATCAAATCCGGATAAGGTGCGAGGGTAATCTTTACAGTATCACTGCCGCCGGTATTGTTGTTTTCTTTTGTGTCTTCAAAGATTTTATTGTGTACATCGGTATAGACGTAGAAATAACGGTTCCCATCAAAGCCGTCTGGAATCCTGACTTCTGCGGTTCGTTCTACCGTATCGTCTGCCGCGATACCCGAAGAAACCGATACATCTTTCAATGCTACACATGAATCAAGATTAAATGTATCCAACATGGAGATGTAAATTCGATCTGTGCTCGACTTGGAAGCAGCGTCGCCCTTTCCCTGATTTACAATCGTGTAGTGGATTTGTGTTGTATCTCCTGTAGTATCGCGCTTTGATGTTCGTACGGACGACACAATGAGATCAGGTGCCTGAACAACGAATGAGTCTAACGGCGAGACATTGTTGTTTTCAAAAATGTTCTCGTTTATTCGGTTATAAGCATCGGCTACAACGTACAGGTAGTATTTTCCAACCAGATTGTCAGGTATAGTTACTAAAACCGAATTTTTTATGGTGTCTTTCGACTGCATTGTACGGTTGTAGGTAGAGCCTAATCCTGTTATCGTTGAAGTGGAATACACATTACTGGTGCTGTAATAAACCAGATCGTTAAACCCGCGCATAGTACTACCACCACCTTCATTGATGGTTTCAAACTCAATACGCTCACGGGCACAAGAGCTTACGGTATCCGGCATCTCAACATTGGCGATCACAAGATCCGGTGGAGGAGCGAGAATGACACCAATCGTGTCACTTCGGGTCACGTTATTCGTCTCTGAGGTGTGCTCATACTCCTGATTCGAACCATCGGTTTTTACATAGACATAATGTCTGCCCTGAATGAAGTGCGGTACGTTAATGGTTGTTGCAAAGGTGTACGTACTGTCCTTATCCAGGTCAGATGTTCTTCTAATGGATTTCAAGAAGGTTGCACCAGCGCCAAATGTCGAGTCATCCGACCAGTAGATGTAATCGTACCACGAACCATTTCGGGTTGACCCCGTACCGTCATTCTTAACGGTGTAATTGATGTTAATAGTAGTACCACTGATGGCAACATTCGGTCGTACAATATTGGTTACAATTAAATCGGGTGGTGGTGTTAAACTTACCACCATTGTGGAAGTATCGTTGCCCACGTTATTTCCTTCATTCGCTTCCAGGATATTGCTGTAAGCATCGGTGCGAACGATGGCATGATACGATCCTGTATACCCATTCGGTAAGGTCACAGACAAGCTTTGCGAATAGTTCGAAGAAGCATTTAAGGCAGAAGGATTTGACTTTCCTCCCACATACAAATCGCCATTGTCGAATATGGTATCGGTAGACAGGTAAACCAGGTCATACCAGTTTCTGGATCCGGTTGGGCCACCACCTATGTTCTTTACTTTCCAACTTATCGAAATGGAATTGCCCGAGAATGCTGTTGTAGGTGCTGAAACGTCTTCCACCATCAAATCTGGCAAGTAACGCATTGTAAATTTCTGTATAGGACCATCTGTACCACATGCATCATTTTTGGCTACCACCTGCCACTTGAATGTTCTGCCATAAGTCAAGCCAGTGGATATTTGCGTACTTATTTGTGTCACATCACCTCTAAACGGAGATACTGGTCGTGAAGATGCCGTGTCGTCCCAGATGTATATGTCGTACTTCGAAGCTCCGGTTGCTGGTGCCCACGACAATGTAATTGGATAATCGATATTCTTCGTTGTATCGAGTGGGAACATGCTACTAACCATTCCCGGAGTTGCGTAATTGGTTATGGAGGCTGTTGCCGTATCGTTCGACGCATCCTGGTCTGTAGTAAGCTTTGTCCAGGCTCGTATCGTATAGGTCTTTACTGTTGCGAACTTGTGTTTCGTGCTAAACGTAAAGGTCTGGGTCATACCTGGGCCAATGGTATCTGTAATGGTATCTTTTACGGCTGTTCCACCATCTACAGAATAACATACGGAGTAATTTGATTGCGGTAGAGAACCGTAGTTAAATATAGTTATTTCAACGACTTGCGTGTCAATATCACACCCATCGATTGGCTTAACCACAGCGGAAACACCCAAGTTGTGCAACAGTGAATTGAATTCATCGGCGCCAATATCCGGATGCGTGGTGTTCCGTGTATCCTTATCGATATCCTCCGTCACGCCCGTAATAGGTGTAGCCGCGCTATCTAAACTCGAAATGTATACATGCAGGTTATCGTTTGCGGTAAACAATGGATCGAGACTCAGCGAATTTGCATCTTTTCCGGTTGCCGACTTCCAGGCGCTCAGGTCGGTTCTGTTGCTCGTATAGAAGCCCAGATTTGTACCAGTCGTATATAGGTCGTTACGATCAGATTGCACGATACCCGAACCAATCTGATAGAATGCATACCCTCCATTCTTATTACAGAAGATGTTGTTCTTCACTTGAATGTCTGACCCGTACTGACTTCGGAAGGTGTAGGTAGAACTCGCTGTTCCACCATAAATATTCACACTATTAAAACCTACAATCAGGTACTCACTGTAGGAAGAATAAATACCGTAGCGGCTTCCAGAGTTGTTCTTTAGTGCTATGAAGTTATTCACCACGTAACCGGTTTGTGACGTGCTTCCATCGTAATTCACCAAAATACCATTGTCGTAAAGACCGGAAGAAGCGATGTTGTTACAACTCACTTCCATTCCATTTCGGGCATTATGCACCTGAATACCAGACTTTGTAGATGTATTGCTCTTTAAACGAATGGTATTGCCCGTTATCAAAAGATTCTCTTGATTTTGCAAGTAAATCGCATCTCGTGCACCGTTTTCAATACGGTTGTTTCGAATGATGGTTCCTTTTTCCGGTGATGCGGAACCCAAACCATACATTTGAATGGCTTGATTTCCTTGTGTGAAGTAGTTGTTTTCTATGCGACAACTATCGTCGTTATCACTATTTGACCAAATGGCACTTGCGTTGTAGAAATAGGGGTTCATGACACCCTCAAAGCGGTTATTCAACAGTTGAACACCTTGTGAGCCACCCGATATGTCTATTCCATTACTGTAATAATAATTGGTTGGCTTGAACGTCATACTTTTAAATGTGATGTATGGCGCACCACTCAGTCGTACCAGGTAATTGTTGTTGTAGGTGCTACTGTAGGTGAGTATTACATCCGTGCTATCCCCAGTCATTGACTCAAAGATCACCGGTCGTGATGCCGATTGACCCTGATACGAGCTGATACTGAATTGCTCGGTGTACGTTCCAGTCTGAACTTTAAACCTTACGGTATCTAATATACCCGCTTTTTGCAACACACTTACCGCCGTACTGAAATCGGGGAAGTTTGCACCCAAACTGCCTATGGTATACGTGGTATCCAAAGCCGCGTATACGTCATTGGCTTTCGCGGTATCGTTATAATTCAATGTGTCGGTAACGCCATTTGGAGAATTTGTCCAGAACACCAGGTTGTATGCCTTAACCTTATCAAAGGTGTAGCTTCCGATATTCACGGTATCCACCTTACCCGGCAATAGCGAACCTGTCCAGCTGTAATTACCCGGACTAACACCATTAGCTGTCCATAGAATTGTTGCCGAAGTCAATGTATCAGAACCAAAGTTCTTTAACACGACTTCTACGTTCTGCGAACCCGATTTAAACGGTGCCATAGGGCCGTGGAATGCCAGAATTCCGGCGTCTTCAGGAGCTGGTGGTTCAAATTCGTCTGCTCCTATATCGGGCTTAGTGCTGTCACGTGCCTCCATGTCGATATCGTAAGGCACCTCACTCAGTGAAGTCCCTGCTTCGTTCAACGTAATCTCTCGAACGTGTAAGTCATCCGTATCAACAAAACCAGGGTCAACACTTAACGAACTTGTATCCTTGCCCGTCGCCGTTTTCAGCGCTGCCAGGTTAGCACGATTACTGAAATTGAAATATGCAACGTTGGTACCTGCACTGTAATAATCGTTGTAATCGCTTCGAGTGAAGGATGAAGATCCTCCGTAATGGTACCAGGCATAACCCGTTCCGGCTTCAACCAGAATATTGTTTACCAGATGCTGATTGGAACCATAATAGGTGTAAAGTGCACGGTTGGCTCCACTTGAAGAGGTATGAATGCTGTTGTTGTAGATGTAGACATAATCGCTATTATCGAGGTACATGCCATACGCCCCACTGTGGGATGTATGGATCATGTTGTTTGCAATTAGACCGTATTTCGTTGAAAAACCATCACATGAAGGTAGGTATGCTGCACGTGCAAACACGCCTTTGGTTACGTTTGATGTAAAGGTGAAACCACCTCGGATGTACTGGTGATACAGACCGTAGTTGGTCGATAACCTCCAGGATCCTGCGTGCTCTACAATATTACCGTGTACCATAATACTATCGGCATACCGCTGATACGTTCCGGCAAAATACTGATCGTTAAACGTATTGTTCTTAATCACCCAGTTCTTGTCGTATGTGCCTGAATTGTACCCGTAAGTGTATATTCCTACCGCACCGTTTGTGAAGGTATTTCCAATGAAACAGTTGTAATCGTTATTATGGCTATTTGAAACATTGGCATTAACGAGGTATCGGTAACTTGAATTGGACGAACTCAACGTATTGCCTAAAAAGACGCAAGCGTTGAACTCATTGTAATCGGAGTTATTCAACATGTCAACGATGGTAGAATACGAGCCGCCAGGGTTTGTTAATGTAATTCTACGGAAGGTCACACCAACGGCACTATCTAAGCGCACTACCCAGTTATTTGTCCAACTGGTTGCAGTAAATGAAAGTACCACATTGGCTGTATTGTTGCTTCCGGAGGATTGGAAAACAATGCTATTCTTCGTCGTTGCGCCAAGAATTCTTGGTATTGTAATTTGCTCAGTATATGTACCGTTCCGCACGGTGAAGATTACACTATCAACGATACCTCCCTTTTTCATTGCAGCAATAGCCGCACTGAAATCGACGAAGTCGGGTGAAGCCCCTCCAATGGTGTAAGGACCACTTAATGCAGGATACTGATCCACGGTTTCTGCGGTGTCATTGGTAGCCAGGGAGTCTGTTCCGTTGTTCGGTTTAGACGTCCAGGCCTTTAACGAATACGACGAATCTAAATCGAAGAACTTCTTTTCGATGCACACCCAGGCGGTATCTTTAGACGCTAACGTATCAGACCATTTGTACACCTTGGTAGCGCCATTGTTGAATATATAATTGATGTCGGCACTGTAAAGTGTCGATGAACCAAAGTTTTTGAGTATAACCTTTACATATTGTGTATCTGACTTATACGGTTGGTTCGGCACAAGTATCCTTGCAATACCTGCATCCAATCCTTTCAACCGTATTTCATCGGCTCCAACGTCTGCCAATGTATCTCGGCTATCGCCATCAATATCGGTTAATACATACGGCAATCTGGAAACCGTGCCATCAAGGTCTACGCCCTGTATGTGTAAGTCATCTGTTGCGGTAAATCGCGGATCGTATGTGGTTGAACTTGAATCGAATCCTGAGGTCGACCGCCACGTACTCAACATCGAAACTCCGGCAGAACTATAGTACCCAAAGTTGGATCCTGTTGTACGTGCATTGTTGTAATCACACATAGTAATCGCCCCTGGTGAACTATAATACATTGTATACCCACCGGCTTGATTCTCAAAGATGTTGTTCAGCACTGTATTTGACGATCCTCCACCACTCATGTTCAAACACTGCGAACCACTGGAGCTACCTACAACATTGATGCTGTTGTGTGCTATTCGAACACCGCGCGGGTAATACATAGACATACCGTAATACGATGAAGTCATGTTGCCAATACTTATGGTGTTGTTCGTGATTAGACAAGAATCTCCCGAAGAATAACCCGGATAGTAACAGTAAATACCGCTACCGTTGTTTTCATGAACAAGGCTGTTTTTTGCTATACAGAATGAATCCGTAGGATAGTACAGGTAAATCAACTGATACCCGGAGGTAGTTGAGTTGGTTCTCATGGTATTTCCAATGATCTTAACACCACGCTGGTAATTCATGTAAATACCGTACGTATAAAAGTTACTGAATGTGTTATGCTGGACTACAGTGTTCTTTTCGCGCTCTGAATATGTCCATGGAGCATCAAAATATAAGGCCGAGCTTCCATCCTGTAAATGCGAATTGCGCAGGACAAATCCATTATCCGTCTGCGACCCGGAAGTAATCAGATAGAAGTTACTTGAAGATGTGCTCACATTCACCCCTTCTATTCTACAGTGTTCGATACATAAATCGTCCGAACCGTTTTCGAATAGAATAACCCTTCCGTAACTGCTGCCTGTTCCTGCCAGTGTTAAATGACGGAAGGTTATACCATCAGCTTCATCCAATCGCACGGTATAATTGGTATCCCATTTGGTAGCAGCAAACGTTAGTTTTGCAAGCGAGCTGTCTTTCGACTCTCCTTCAAAGACGATAGCGTTTTTACCTGAAGCTCCGTTGATGTTTGGAATATGTAGTTGCTCTGTATAGGTACCATCTCGTACCTTGAATTTCACACTATCAACGATGCCACGTAGTTTTAACGCTTCTATCGCCAGTTTAAAGTTGGTAAAATCCGGAGTAGAGCCCCCAATTGTATACTCTCCACGCATCGCGGCGAGTTTGTCTTTCACCTTAAATGTATCGTTGGTTAATTGTTGATCGGTCACCCCGTTAGGCTTAGATGTCCAGGCCATGAAGGTGTAAAGCGTATCTGCCTTGAACAGATATTTACCGACATGTACATGTATACTGTCTCCACTAACAATGGTGTCTGCAAAAGCCTTATCCGGTAGGGTATCGTTGTTGAACCTCGTGCGTATTGTTCCGGAGAATATTGTGTCGGTACCAAAGTTGAATACCACTACTTTAATTTGTTGAGTGTCAGCCGCAAATTCACTACCTGGACTCAAAAATTGAGTTACCCCAATATCGTATTTCGCGGGTTCGAATTCATCCGCACCAATGTCGGGCACCGTATCTCGGGTTTCACCGTCAATATCATCGGTAACAAAGGATACACTTTTTCCAGTCTTATCCATTGCAGGACTTGTTATGTGTAGATCGGAATTGGAAACGAATTGAGGATCCTGACTTATTGAATTGCTATCGTTATTGGTTCCCGTTATGTGGGCGGCCAGATCAGCGTATGTAGACCCTGTCCAATAACTGAATTTCGCAGACGGCGTTCGCACGTTGTTGTAATCAGAGTTCAGTGTACCCCAATTGTAGTACATACCATACCCACCATTTGTACAAATGAGGTTGTTGTTGCCACTGTTAAAAGTTCCA
>DIYD01000350.1 GCA_002428905.1 Bacteroidetes bacterium UBA6063
TAAAAACCGATCGATCAATGGCGGGTTGTCCCGTGCTTCCAAGACTCACGGAATAATTTCCATTTGCAACCGCGATGGACACATCACCGCTGCTCCATTGCGAAGCATTATTCTGGTCTAAAATGCGAAAAGAAAAGGTGTAATTCCCATCGTAGGCTTTACCCGAGGTGTCAGCAATATGACCCTGGTACGGGATAATGGGTTGGATTTGTGCCAACGAGGTTAGGCAAATAAAAGTGGTAACGAACAGGACTAATATGCGTTTCATAAAACCTTGGATTTTGGCTTTTCAATCTACGAAAAATCCAACATCACCAGAAATTTTACCCGTCATAAAACTTTTCGCCGTATGTCCGAAAATGTATATGTTTCATCCAAACCGTGTATAAACCGTTGGCTTAAAACGCGTTGCATACTGAACGAAGGTCTAATTTTGACACTTCATCGGTAGTGAAAAACACAATTCTTAAAAAACTTGCATCGGAAACGGCCATTTATGGCCTTACCCATACGTTTGGTCGGTTAATCAACTTCTTGTTGGTGCCTATTTATACGTCCGTTTTTCTGCCGGATGAGTATGGAGTGGTCAGCGTATTTTTCAGCGTGGTTGCCTTGGTGATGGTGATCATGATGTACGGTATGGAAACGGCTTTCTTCAATTTTTCGCGCTCTGAGAAACCCGAAAAAGTATTTGCTACGGGCCAAATATCCTTACTGGTAACTACAGGTATATTAACGATGTTAGGTTTAACCTTCCAGCATTCGATTGCAGGGTTTTTAGGTTATCCCGATCAAGCGAACTTTGTTCGGCTATTTGTATTTATCCTGGCGCTCGACACACTCTCAAATCTGCCGTTGGCATGGCTGCGGTTTACCAAAAAACCTATGCGGTTTGGTGCTGTACGTCTTACCAATATTGGCGTAAACGTAAGTTTAAACCTACTCTTTCTCAAGTTCATTCCATGGCTTATGAGCAAAGGTTATAGCTTCGGTTTTTATGACCCTGAATTTGGAATTGGATATATCTTTTTATCCAATCTCATTGCCAGTCTGGTTATGTTCCTGATGCTCATTCCTCAATGGCGGTTGATTGTTGAAGGTTTTGATACGGAGCTTTGGAAGAAGATGTGGAAATACGGCAGGCCGTTGATTATCATAGGCTTAGCTGGTATTGTGAATGAAACGATCGATCGATTATTGCTCAAGCACTTGCTACCAGAGGATATTGCTGACCATGAAATCGGGATTTATAGTGCCTTTTATAAGCTGAGCATGTTCATGACCATTTTTGTGCAGAGTTTCCGGTTCGCGGCTGAGCCTTTCTTCTTCGAACAATCCAAAGGGGAAGACCCAAAAAAAATATACGCCAGGGTGATGCATTACTTCATCATTGTGTTGGCCTTTATCTTTTTAGCGACCATGGTGTTTTTTGATCAGGTAGCACCTTTACTGATCCGTGGCGAAGAGTTCTTTGAACATCCGCAGGCCTATTACATAACACCAATTTTGCTCATGGCCAATCTCTTTTTGGGGACCATGTATAACCTGAATATCTGGTATAAACTCAACAATAAAATGAACCTGGGCATGTACATATCCATTGGAGGAGGACTTGCTACAATCGTATTGAACGTCATTATGATTCCATGGATCGGTATTTTAGGGTCTGCAATTGCCACCTTGCTGGTGTACATCGGCATGTCTGTTGCAAGTTATCGTTTAGGACAAAAGCATTATGCTGTTCCCTATAACCTTAAAATCATCTTGTTTTACATTGTTTTGAGTCAGGTTGTTTACTGGATTTATTGTTTCCTTGTTAAGATTCTGCCATCGGTATCTATACTTTGGTCATTTATCGCACTAATACTGTACGGTATGGTGGTATATTTCATAGAACGTCCAACTAAAAACCGTAAGTTTGCGGCATAATTCAATCATGGCGTTACAGGTCAAAATTGTCAATACATCAAATCTCGAAATCCCCCGTCATGAAACGGAGTATTCTTCCGGTGTAGATTTGCGTGCAAATCTGGATAAACCGTTAGATATACAATCGGGAGAGCGACAATTGATCGGCACAGGTTTACATGTTGAAATTCCTGCAGGACATGAGGCCCAGGTAAGACCAAGAAGTGGATTGGCGTTTAAACATGGAATTACCGTCTTGAATTCACCGGGTACGATTGATGCCGACTATCGGGGAGAGATCAAAGTCTTACTGATCAACCATGGGAAAACAGCATTTACCGTAAATCATGGCGACCGCATTGCACAAATGGTGGTGGCACAATATCAAAAACTAGAGTTTATAGAAACAAGTCGACTTTCAACGACCCACAGAGGTAGTGGAGGGTATGGCAGTACTGGAAAAGGTTAATTAAGAAATCAGATGAACATTATTATTCCAATGGCCGGGATGGGCAAGCGTATGCGGCCACACACATTAACAACACCAAAACCATTGCTTCCCATTGCAGGTAAGCCAATTGTTCAACGTTTGGTGGAAGACATCGCCAAAGTGTGTGGGGAACAAATCGACAACATTGCTTTCATCATCGGTCCGAACTTTGGAAAAGAGGTTGAGTCAGACTTAATCGACATTGCCTCCACACAAGGAGCCAAAGGACATATTTGTTATCAGGAAGAAGCATTGGGTACAGCCCATGCGGTTTATATGGCGAAGGAAATTCTGGAAGGAAATGTTATTGTTGGCTTTGCCGATACGTTGTTCCGTGCCGACTTCACCATCGACCCGGAAAACGACGGTGTAATTTGGGTAAAGCAGGTAGAAGATCCGAGTGCCTTTGGTGTAGTAAAACTGAATGATAACAATGTAATCACCGATTTTATTGAGAAACCGGAAGAATTTGTCTCTGATTTGGCCATTATTGGCATTTATTACTTCAAAGACGGAGCTCGACTGAAAAAGGAAATTGAATATTTATTGGACAACGATATTCGTGATAAAGGAGAGTATCAGTTAACTAATGCATTGGAAAATATGAAGCAGCAAGGCCTGAAATTCGTACCCGGTAAGGTGATCGAGTGGATGGACTGCGGTAATAAAAATGCAACAGTACACACGAATCAGCGTGTGTTGGCCAACATTACCGATGAAGAACTGGTTGCAAATAATGTTGAGTTGGAAAACGCAGAAATCATTGAGCCATGTTACATTGGTGAGAACGTTAAACTAGAAAACTGCAAGGTTGGTCCATACGTTTCGGTAGGAAACAATACAACCATTCGAAATTCCGTTATTAGCAATAGCATTATTCAACAGGAAACCGTGATTGAAAATGCGAACTTTGAAAACTCGATGATTGGCAATCATGTTGTTTATGATGGAAAAGCGAATCAGTTGAGTATCAGCGATTATAGCACGGTAAAAATGAACTAATGAAACGATTACCCTACAACTTCCTGGCGCTCTTATTGGCAGCGGTGATGTTCTCATCGTGTGCGAGTAAGAAGGTGGAAGTTTCCAGTAGGTTAAACTTCGCTCAGCAAAACCAGTTCGATCAACTTTACTTCAAAGCGTCAAAACAAAAAGTGTTGGGCAACTACGTTGAGGCAGCAAAGCTCTTCATCGATGCCTTGAAAATTGATCCACAAAGTCATGCTGCAATGTACCAAATGGGTAACCTTAGTATAGCGGTTACCAATTATCACGATGCAGTGTACTGGTCTGAGAAGGCCATGCTAACCAATCCAGATTATAATTATTGGTATGCCGGTCAGCTCGCTCAATCGTATAACAAGGTAGGAGAATTCATGAAATCAGCTCAGATTTTTGAGGTGATGATGGATCAGGAACCGGATAAACGCAGAAATTACGAAGAAGCAAGTCGGCAGTATATCAATGCGGGTGAGTTTAAAAAGGCAACAGGCATTCTTGAGGATTATGTCAAACGTTTTGGATTAAACGAGGACGTTGCACGCATGCTGGAAGGCCTGGCGTATCAGCAACGCAAACCTAAAGATGCGATTGCCTGGATGAAGAAATTGGTAGAGACCAATCCAACGGATATCCGTTACCAGGGACTACTTGCTGAGTCGTACGGCAGAAATAATCAATTTGACGAGGCCAAAGCCATTTATCTAAGCATTCTTCGTCAAGAGCCGGGCAATGGGTATGCGAACTTTGGGCTGTCAGAGATTTATCAGAAGACAAAACAGGAAGACAGTAGTTTTCACTACCTGTTAACTGCGTTTAATGATGAACGGGTCCCGCTTGAAATGAAAATGAAAGTGGTTGGAAGCTATTTCCCACTTCTACAGCGCGAAAAGATGCGAGCACAAGCATTGCAACTTACACAGCGGCTGGTGGAGGTTCATGATAAGGAAGAAAAAGCATTTATTGCCCATGGCGATGTACTGCATGCTGCTGGCAAGATGAACGAAGCACGCAACAGCTTATTAAAGGCGACGGAAATCAACCCTGGCGATATAACGGTTTGGCGCAAGCTCTTGAGTATTGATGATGAGCTCAAAAACTTTGAGTGGTTACAAATCGACTCTAAGAATGCACTAGAAATGTTTCCAAACCAACCATTCCTATACATTATTAATGCATTCGCAGCATTCACCAATGAAGATTATACAGGAGCCAAAACCGTGGCCGAGGAAGGTCTGGAAATAGCATTACTGAAAAACGATAAAACCGATTTGTTGAGCACTATAGGTGATGCTTCGTACGAATTGAAAGATTATAAAAGCTGTTTTGAGGCCTATGAGGAATTGCTTGAATTAGATGCAGCTAATGATGGTGCCCTCAACAATTATGCATATTACTTGTCGGAACAAAACCAACAATTAGAGCGGGCACTGGAAATGATCGATCGTGCGTTGGCCATTAATCCTACGCGGGCCACCTATATTGATACAAAAGGGTGGATTCTATTTATGTTGGAACGCTACGATGAGGCACTTCCACTGCTAAAAGAGGCGTACAATCTCATACCAAACGACGAAGAAATTGCGGAGCACTATGCACAATGTCTGGCTAAACTAAATAAGTTGGACGAAGCGCAGAAGGTTCGAGACGACATCAATAAAACCAATTAAAGTGCTAAGACATATTTCCCTTATGTTTCTTGTTGTCCTGCTGGTTGCAGGATGTAAAAATCGAAAGTCGGTAGGTGATTGCACAACGCCGTTACTTCAACTGAATAATGATATCAACGAAAAAGTAGAAGAGCATTTAGCCGAGTTTGAAGATATAACATTGCGTGTTAAAGCAAACTATAAAGGGGGCAATAACGACCAGTCGTTTGGCATGACGATCAAGATGAAAAAGGACTCTTTCATCTGGGCCAGTGTTAACGTGATGCTCGAGGTTGCACGTGCATATGTTACACCAGACAGTTTTAAACTAATCGATCGGATTAACCGGAAATACTACGTTGGTTCTGTAGATCAGTTTGAGCGATTTACCGGACAAAAGTTGACGTTAACGCAGTTGCAGAATTTATTATTGGCCAACCCGGTGTACGCCGTTGAAGGTTTCCAAAAGATGCATGACGATTTACGCAATGATTTCTTGCAGCAAACACAGTCTGGGATCATTAACAGGATGCAGATGACAGGGTGTTACAGACCAGGAACCAGCGAGTTTAGTACGCACTTAAGTGAAAGATCGTTTGTCGTTGATTATAAGAATTTTACACCTACAAAAAATGTAGGTCAGGTGCCATCCCAGGTACAGGTAAGCGCTTCAGATAAGACAAAAACATTTGAGCTCATGATGGACTACACCAGTGTAAGTACTGAACCGCTTCCACCAATTAGCTTCACCATTCCTTCCAAGTATGAAAAAGGCTAGTTTTATACTGGCTATCCTTCTGGGATGCGGCGCATTTACAGGCATTGGACAAAATACCGACGAGCTTAAGATGAAGCTGCGCCGAAACCAGACCCAACTGACATTAACACAAAAAACACTGGATGAAACTCAAGCTGAGAAGAAAGCTACGTTTCGGACCGTAAGAACCTATGAAAAGCAGATCAGACTTCGCGAAGAAGTCATCGCATCGTATCATAATCAATTAGGGCACCTCGAAATCGATATAAAAGATGCAGAGGACGAAATTTCAGGCATCACCACGGAATTGCAACGTATCAAAGCGGAGTTTACTGAGGCCATTGTAGCCAGTTATAAGAACTCCAGACGGGTAAGTAAGCTACATTTTGTGTTTCAGTCCGAAAGCTTCAACGACTTGTTAAAACGCATTACGTACCTGGAGAAGATCATTGAGTTTAGACGAGTGCAGCTTGAACTCATCGAAAAGAAAAAAAGCGAAAACTCGTTTAAAATCAATGAATTAAGTCAGAAAAGGAACGAAGTTGAACGGCTACTGGAGAGTGCAGAAACAGAGTCGAACGAGCTAACGAAAGACAAAGAAGTATACGATGGGCTGGTGAAGGATTTGCTCAAACGAGAGCAGGACCTTAAAAAAGAAATCAATGATCGGAGAGAACGTTCTCGCCTCCTGGAAGCACAAATACGAAATCAGATTTCTGGAGACCAGTCTACTTCAATGAACGACGCATTCCAATTTAATGCATTGCCATGGCCTGTTAAAAACGGTTACGTTTCTGAACCCTTTGGCACCCACAAACACGAGGATTTAAAGAATATTCAAACGCAAAACAACGGTATCAACATCGTGTGCAACAGGTCAAGCCAGGTCTACCCGGTATCTTCCGGTATGGTAAGTGCCGTATTGCAAGTGCCAGGCATGCAAAACTCGGTTTTAGTAAAACACGATGGCTATTACACGGTTTATGCAAACCTTGAATCAGTGCGTGTAAATAGAGGCGATTCCCTGGAAGTTGAGGAAGTCATTGGTACGGTTGGAGTAAATGAAGAAGGGGCCACTGAAATTCATTTTGAGATATGGAAAGGTAGCCTGAAGCTTAATCCTGAGCGCTACCTAATCGTAAGATAATCAATGTTATGCGTGAGTTGGCAGTATTGCCTTGTCGTTTAATTTCTTGTATTTTCGTTTACTTTCATCTCCTGAGATGGATTACACTAAAAACGTGAGATTATGAAGACTGCAAGAATTTACCTGGTGGTGATTGTTTTTATGGCATTGTTCCAAACGACATCAGCACAATCCCTTCGAATTGTTTACGACTTCATTCAGGATGACATCCGGTATTATAAAACACAGCCGGGTGATCCTATTGGCAAGGAAATCGCTTCACCAATCGTTGGTCGGAACAAGCTGGTCACCTTAGAAGTAGTCAATTTCAACAAGTTTGTATATGCGGCAAATGCCACGTATACGTCTAAAGTGGTTGAGACACAATCGGATATGGGCTTGCTAGATGTTATAACACCTCTTGTTAACCCTATGGGCTCGGGAAGTTTCTTTAAAGCATTAGGCGGAACCTTACCTGAAGAAATTGGTCGGGGAGGCGTGTTGTCTACACGTGGAGCAAGTTCAGCATATGATGAAATTCTGGAGGCCTACGACAATCTCACGGATCTGGAAGCCAGTGTTAAGTCCATTGAATATGCGGCAACGAAACTGAATAAATTGAAGTATAATCCCTATTTGCCTACCGATACAATTGTGCGCATGTGCAACTACATAGTCGGACAGATATTCAACAAACCCGTGGTTAATCCCAGCGATTTCTCCCAGGTAATTGTAACAATGAGTCGGGATTACAACAAATCTGTAAGCGACTTAAAAACCTCGTCGGTTGCTTTTCTTAGAGAGTATGATTCATATGCCTCGAGGAACGAAGGTCAGTTTGCAGGTCGTGGATTAGACCAGGTGGTGCGTAACTTTAATAACGAAGTGAATGATGTTTCGGGTCGGTTTAATACAGATTACATCACAAAGCAGATTGATTACCTTGAAACGGTTTACACATCAATTGTTGCAACACGTTTTAAGTTTAACTCAAGCCACGCTGCCAAAGACGATGAAATAGATTTGTTATTGAGTTTCTTTAAACTCCCTGTGAACGATGATGGTACGACCAGTTCGGTATCTGACCTAAACAATTTGAACGCACTTCCGAAAATCAAGGAAAAGAAGGTTTCCATTACGGTACGAGGAGATATGAAAGTTACCACAAGTGTAGGTTTGGCTTTCCCAAGATATCAAACAACAGACGATTTTATCAATCGCGATAGTTTCATTGTTTCGCAACCAGGCAGCAGGTCTTCACCTAACCTGGGCGGTTATGTTAATTTCTATCCGTATACCGGGCGCACGGTGAATCTCGGAGGTACATTTGGGGTAGGTGTTCCGTTGCAAGATGAAAATCGAAATGTGAATATGTACATGGGGTTAACCATGTTGTTTGGAGCAGAGAGTAGAGTATCGTTGCATGGTGGCGCGAGCCTTGGACAGGTGAAGAAACTGGGTGAGGGTTACGCCGTAGGAGATCAGTTGTTATCAAGTACCCAGGTTGTACCCGTACGAAACGTGTGGGAGTGGGGAACATTTATAGGTATATCGTTCAATATCAGCAAAGTAGGACAGTAATGAGTTGGTTTTGGTTTATTGTGTTAGGCGCCCTGTCGGGTTGGTTAACACAGAAATTATTAAAGAAAGAATCGAAAGGTTTCTTATTGAATTTAGGCCTTGGAGCACTTGGTGGTTTCGTAGGGTCATGGTTATTAAAAACAGTCGGTTTGGTGCCTCCTGGAGGTAAGATCGGTTATGTATTCACTTCGATTATCGGTGCACTTATCGTTGTTTGGGTGGCCGATAAACTGCGCAGTTAATTATTGCATTTAAACGAGACGGATTTGGCTTAAGTTTGCATCAAATCACCGCAGTTGAAGTTATCCGTAATCATAGTTAATTACAACGTCAAGTATTTTCTTGAGCAGTGTTTGCTTTCCGTACAGAAAGCCATGCGCAATATCGAAGGTGATATTTGGGTGGTTGACAATCATTCGGTGGACGGGTCTGTTCAAATGGTGCGCGAGAAGTTTCCCGAAGTGCGTTGCATCGACAACTCGGAGAATGTCGGATTCTCTGCAGCCAACAACCAGGCGATGCGTAAAAGCACAGCAGAATACGTATTGCTGTTAAATCCGGATACCGTAATTCAGGAAGACACACTTGAGAAGTGTGTGCAATACATGGATGATCACCACAATATAGGAGGTCTGGGAGTAAAAATGATCGATGGCAAGGGGAAGTTTTTACCCGAATCGAAACGCGGCTTACCAACACCTGAAGTGGCTTTCTATAAAATGGCTGGTTTAAACAAGCTATTTCCAAAATCGAAACGTTTTGGCAAGTACCACATGGGTTATGTAGGCGAGAATGAAACAGCTGAGGTGGATGTGTTGGCCGGAGCGTTTATGATGATGCGCATGTCGGTGCTGAACGAGGTAGGTCTGTTGGACGATACTTTCTTCATGTACGGCGAAGACATTGATTTAAGTTATCGGATAACACAGGCCGGATATAAGAATGTCTATTTTCCAGAAACTTCCATAATTCATTACAAAGGGGAAAGTACCAAACGGATGTCTGCCAATTATGTATTCGTGTTTTACCGGGCAATGGTCATATTTGCTAAAAAGCACTACACCGGTAGTTCGAAAAGTTTGCTGGTTGGAATCATTAATCTTTCCATATATATCCGAGCGTTTCTAGCTCTTATTCAACGATTTATATCTAAAACATGGATGTATGCGGTTGACGCCGTTTTACTGGTTTCAGGGCTGTTGAGCATCAAGTATTACTGGGAGATCTCGATTAAAAATTTTGAGGGGTATTTCGCACCACTGTACCCGTTGACCCACTTCCCGGCGTATACCTTAATTTGGATCTTGATGGTATATTGGAGTGGGGGCTATAACAAACCGTACTCTATAAGTAAGGTCATACGCGGCGTTGCGGCTGGATCTATAGCAATATCTGTGCTTTACCTCTTTCTCCCAGAGGCTTATCAATACAGTCGTGGAATTATCGTAGCAGGGACGGCCTGGGCCACGTTTGCATTTCTCTTAACCCGATTGGTCGTTCACTATCGCGAGTTCCGAAATTTTGACCTGGGTCAATCGAAAAGCTTGAACACCATTATTGTTGGAAACGGTGCTGAGCGAGAGCGTGTGTTGACCTTGTTGCAACAATCGGCAGTGAATCATCAATTTCTGGGTTTCGTTACTGACGAAATGGAGTCAGACGATCGTGTTTTGGGAAAGTTAAGCCGTTTAGACGAGATTTGTTTGCTCTACGATGTAGATGAAGTAATTTTTTGTTCTAAAGACGTAAGTAGTTCAGAAACAATGTACTGGATGAATAAAATGGGTGGAACAAAGATTAACTTCAAGATTGTACCAGACGACAGTTTGTTCATCATTGGAAGTAATACAAAAGACTTTAATGGGGAGCTCTATACGCTTGAAATTAAGTACGAATTGGCTACCGAAAGAAGCCAGCAAATTAAGCGATTGTTTGATGTAGCGATGAGCCTGGCACTTGCGCCTTTGGGTGTATTGATTGGCTGGTTTGTGAAAGGCAGTATCATCCGTTTTTATGCCAACCTGTTTCGGGTGTTATGGGGATCATACTCCTGGGTTGGGTACGATACATCGGTATCGGTTAACCAGTTGCCGAAATTGAAACCATCGGTGTACCATATTGGACAGGAGAAAGGCAATCTAACCTTGAGTGAAGCCGTAAAAGGAAAGTTGAACTATTTCTATGCAAAATCCTATAGGGTGGAGCAGGATTTAAACGTCGTATTTAAAGCGATGTTTAAACGATAGATGTTTAGCCACGCATTAAGGCATCGATGTAATAGCGTATAAGATTAAAACTTCCGTCATACGCCTTTTTCTCTAATCTTAAATTCTCTGCCGAATCATCCACGTCATGGTAATGATTATAAGGCCCCATGAGATAGAAGAAAAACGCCGGTATCCCAACCTCGCTGAAGAAGTAATGGTCGCTATTGGCCGACTGACTTCTTTTCTTGGTTTGGGGTAAAAATTTGTGTTCCTCATTTATCGATTCGAGGAGCGCGTATTCTTTCGTTAGATTGGCACCGTTTACGGCCATAATGCCTTCTTGTCCTGAACCCATCAAATCCATGTTTACAACAAAACGAATGGCATTCGGATCGAGATGGTTCTTCATTTCTTTTACAAAGTGATAGCTGCCAACCAAACCAGCTTCTTCACCCGCAAAACCGATGAAAACAATTGAAAACGCAGGTGGATGCTGGCGATAGTAATGCATAAGATCAAGAATCATGGCTATGCCACTTGCATTATCATTGGCGCCTGGGATGTAACAGTCCTGACCCATTTTGCCAAGGTGGTCGTAGTGCCCGGTAACTATAATAAATGAATCCGGGTGTTCGGTACCTTTGATCATTCCAACAACATTCCGCGCTTTATAACTCTTCTTAAAAACCGCTTCAACTTCAATGTCGATCTTGTCGCCATCAGACAACACGCCAGGTTTTAGGAGAATTCTTTTGCTGCTTTGGTCTCGCCCAACACCCCAGGTAAGCTTTTTATGAACTTCTAATGTGATCTCACGAGGGTATTTCTTCATCAATTTTGCCAGGCGTTTGACTACTTTTTTATCCTTGGAAAGCGTATCCAGTACCAGTACTTTATTTGACCAATTTGTTTTCAAAAGGTGTTTGAACATCTTTTTGTCTAATAGACGTTGCTCGTGTACAAAAACAACGGTTTGGTCGGTTTCCTTTATGGATTTGCAATTTGGGGCTACAATAAAATCATGCCCTGTACTTAGCTCGCCCTTGTTTCTGGTTATTTTAACCACACCAGGGAACGTATTTACATTCAATCTGAAATTATGGTAAAAATCATCACCGACTACAGGGTCGAGTTGGGCCAGGCTAAATTGGTTCGCAATAAACTTGGATGCACGAATATCCCCATGGTCTACATAACCACGTCCGCCATAGTAAGGAGAGCACAACGTATCGATTACATACTGGGCAAATTTGACATCCTGCGCCTGAGCAAAAAGACCCGAACAAACCAAAGCGATACAAACGGTGAAGAAATTTTTCATAGGATTCGAAAATAAAAAACCCAGACGTTACTGTCTGGGTTTTCATAAAAATAAATGATAGTTGAATTCCGTTCTAAAGCTTGCCTTTCTCTGCCTTCTTGAGATATTTGGCTGCCTCTTTGAACTTAATTTTCTTTGCCACTTTACGCGCATTTTTTCCTTCGGAGTTCAGTGCATTCGGATTAGCACCTTTTTGAATAAGGGCTTCAATCGAGGCCATGTCCCAGCGCTTTACCGCCATATGCAAGGCAGACTCGCCCCATTTGTTTTTTGCATTCACCTGAGAACCATTGCGGATTAATTCCGATACAATGGCTGAGTTTCCATTCTTAATTGCGTAGTGCAACATGGTATTCCCGTTGTTGTCGGCAAACTCCAAATCGAAACCTTCTTTCAGCATGTACTTCACAGCCTCCAAATTGCCTTTATCAATGGCATAGTGCATCATGGTTTTTCTATTGCCAAGATCCAGATCCACTTTCATGCCAGCATCCATCAGCGATCGGAACATAGTCGTTCTGCCTTGTTTCAACGCCAGTACACCAATTGGATCTTTACCGTTTAATGCGTTGCGTAAAAAGCTCGCTGTATCGTTTGCAAAAGCCCAGGTGTAGATAGACCATTTGTCGAAACGTTTCTGGTCATTGTTGTCAATAGCGAATTTGAAGTTGTTGTAGACGGCCAGTACTTTTAGGTCAATTGGAATAGACGTTATTCGTTGAACCTCAGTGCTTTGCATAGACACGGGTATGTCGTAATCATCCAGGAAAGAAGTAGCGTCGGTATCTTCATACTTCACCTCTTTAACACATCCGCATGTCTTATCTACATAAAAACCTTTCAGACCTTTATCGATACGACCACGAACCAAAATGCCTTCAATCATATTGAGTCCGGCCTTGTTGTACACCGGCCCTCCGGAGTTTCCTCCAAATGCATCCAGGTTGGTACCGAACCACGTTGTACCAGCGTTCATAGTCACCTGTGCGCCGTCAGACAACTTAAGCGGGAGCCCGGAAGGTGAACCAATCATGGCAATGTTATCGCCTTTTTCAATTTTGGCTCCGGTTCGGAAACGGAAGGGATCTCTACTGGTCGCACGATCCAATTGGATAATGGCGTAGTCCAATCCCTTTTTACGGTCCAACACACTTTTTAAGACCTTCTTTACGGTATACTGATTCGAGGATGGAATTGTAGCCACGTAGTAATTACCTACTTTTTCGTGGTACTTTTTAGTCATCTTAATATCGTTGGTATAGTCGAATACCCATTTCATTTTGTTGTACTTGAATTGGCCGTATTTGTCGAGGTACGGTTTGTGATAGACCACCTCTCCATCGGTAATCTCGTGTTGATCGCTCGAGATACAATGACCTGCGGTAACCATAATGTCTGGCGCAATTAGAAAACCTGTACAGCCACCCATTGCCGGTTGATTCTTAAAGCGTACCGAAGCGTCTACTTTATCTACCTTGAAGTTCGATTTTAAACGCCCTTCCAGGGTGTAACCGTAGACCTGGTTGCCTTTGAATTCCGAAGCAGGCATCATGGTTAATACGGCTTGTGTGTATCCGTCGTAATCATATACC
>DIYD01000060.1 GCA_002428905.1 Bacteroidetes bacterium UBA6063
GATGAAATCAAGAAGGCCTACCGAAAACTGGCCATGCAGTATCACCCGGACAAAAACCCGGGGGATACGGTGGCGGAAGAAAAGTTTAAGGAAGCTGCTGAGGCCTATGAAGTGTTGAGTAACGCGGATAAACGTGCGCGTTACGATCGTTTTGGTCATCAGGGAGTTGGTGGTGCAGCCGGTGGAGGTGGATTTGGTGGAGGTATGTCCATGGACGATATCTTCAGCCAGTTTGGAGACATTTTTGGCGGTGGTGGAAGTCCATTTGAAAGCTTTTTCGGAGGAGGAAGAGGTGGAAGAACACGTCAGGCCGTAGGAAGTAATATCCGCATAAAACTGAAACTTACGCTGGAAGAGATTACCAATGGCGTCGAGAAAAAGATAAAGTATACAAAGAAGGTTGTTGCAGACGGCGTAAAGTTTGAAACGTGTAAAACGTGTCAGGGCCGTGGCCAGGTTACACAGGTTACGAACACCTTCCTTGGTCAAATGCAAAGCACTACTACCTGTCCGGCTTGTGGTGGAAGTGGAAAAACCATTAGCCATCGACCTGCAGGAGCGGACCATAAAGGGCTGGTTAATAAAGAGGTGACCACTACACTAAATATTCCTGCTGGCGTAGAAGACGGTATGCAATTATCCGTTAATGGCAAAGGGAATGAAGTTGCTGGTGGCATCTCAGGTGATCTTATTGTACTGGTAGAAGAAAAGCCACACGACAGCTTAAAACGAGAAGGGAACAACATTATCTACAACTTATATGTTTCTTTCCCGACTGCTGCACTCGGTGGTGATGTAGAAGTACCTACAGTTTCGGGCAAGGTTCGAATCAAGATAGATCCGGGTACACAAGCAGGCAAAATATTACGACTTCGAAACAAAGGTGTGCCTGACCTTAATGGTTATGGTAAGGGCGACCAACTCATTCAAATTAATGTGTGGACACCTGAGAAGTTAAGTAGTGAAGAAAAATCAATCTTGAAGAAACTACAGGAAGCGGACAACTTCCAGCCAAACCCATCGAAAGGGGAAAAGGGTTTCTTCGATCGTATGCGCGAGTACTTCAGATAATGAAAAAGAATACTTCTTGGCTCAAGAAGAACTGGTCTAACCTCTTGTGGTTGGCACTCATCGCTTTATTGCTTTATCCGCCAACAGGAAAGCCGATCAAAATTGCCGTTCACCGCTTAATCGCGTCCAGTCCTAAAACAACTCCGGAGGAAAAACGCACCGTGTTGCAGGACTTCAATTGGTTATTGAAGGATCAGGAGGGAAAAATCGTCGACTTTAACGCTTACAAAGGTCAACCCATCATACTCAATTTTTGGGCTACCTGGTGCCCGCCCTGTGTTGCAGAAATGCCTGCTCTTCAGGCATTATACAACGATTACAGCAAGGAGGTGGTATTCCTGTTCGTTACCAACGACGAATCTCAAAAAGTGGAAGCATTTCTTCGCGATCGAGGGTATAAATTGCCGGTCTATTATCAGGCGACTAAGGCACCTCAGTTACTAGAGACCAAAAGCTTGCCGACGACGTATCTAATCGCTAAAAACGGGGATGTTCTAATTCGAAAGGTAGGCTCCGCCAATTGGAATTCAGAGAAGGTGAGAGCTCTTTTGGATTCGGAACTGAACTAGACAAGACTATCGCCCAAAAACCATAGCATCAATCCAATTATTCCCAGCTGAATAATAAAAATAAGCAGGCCAAAGAGTAAGCCGCGCTTTCCGGCTGTAGCCAGTGACCTAAAACTAACACGTAAACCAATAGCCGCCATGGCCATACTCAACAGGATTTCGGCGCCAATACCTATGGTGTTTAGAAACGGTTTAGGAAACTGAATAAACGTAGCCAGAATAGAAATGATGACAAAGCTTACAAGATACCAGGGGAGCGAAGATTTGCCTTTGGCATTATTGTTCTTTGGTAAGAACATGCCAAAGATCAAGAGTGCTGGGGTAAGGAGAGCGACACGCCCCATTTTAACGGCAACTGAGATTTCTCCGATCGTATTACTTACGGCATAACCAGCTCCAGCTACATTACCAACGGAGTGCAAAGAACTACCGATCACCAGGGCCGTTTTAGTCTCGTTGAAAATGGCAGGCAACACCAGTGGTAGAGCAATCATACCGATCAGGCCATAAAGGTTCACCACGGCGAGGGAAATGCCAATGTCGGTTTGATCTTTCGTTACTCGAGGTGCTAGTGCTGCGATGGCGGATGAACCGCATATGGCTGTTCCGAACCCAACCAGCCACCCTGTACTTCCAGGGCAATTCAATGCCTTGCTTAACCATACTGTAGCGAATAAAACACCGATCATGGTGGTTACTACGATTAAAATGGATTGCCAGCCAAGCGCCATCAACTGTCTGTAATTGATGCTAAAGGCCAACAGCACAATGGCTATTTCTAGTACACGGCCAGCGGACGTCTTAATACCTGTGTCAAAAGATGTTGGTAGCGAAACAACGTTGCCAATAAGAATGCCCGCTACGAGCGCGAGCAGAACCGCATTAAACTGGATGATTGGTCCTAGAAAATAGGCACCAACGGCAAGGCCAAGACTCAGCGCCAGGCCTTGAATGTGCTTGGTTATTTTCAATCCT
>DIYD01000147.1:0-2494 GCA_002428905.1 Bacteroidetes bacterium UBA6063
TTGTTGCGCATCCGGGGTGTTGAAACACCTGAACAGGCCAATGCTTTTTTTAACCCGGATTTAGAAGAGCTGCATGATCCATTCTTAATGAAAGATATGGATAGTGCTGTGAAACGGATCGATGAAGCATTGCAAGGCGATCAAAAGGTTTGGATTTATGGCGATTACGATGTGGATGGCACGACTAGTATTGCTGCGGTCTTTGGTTTTTTGCGACAGTTCATTGCCGATATAGAATTCTACGTACCCGACCGGGAGAAAGAAGGTTATGGCGTATCCGCTCAAGCTATAGACCTTGCTATTGAAAAGAAGGTCAACCTCATCATTACCTTAGACTGTGGTATTCGATCGGTCGATCTGGTAAAGAAGGCAAAAGCACATGGTATTGATTTTATCATATGCGATCACCACGAAGTAGGCGGGGAACTGCCAGATGCGGTTGCGGTTCTTGATGCCAAACAACCCGATTGTCCATATCCGTTCAAGGAATTATCTGCATGTGGGGTTGGTTTTAAACTCGTGGAGGCGCTTTGCTCTACCTGGGATATGCCTCGAAGTATTGCACTGGACTACCTTGACCTTGTCGCGGTAAGTATTGCTTCAGACCTGGTACCTATAACTGGTGAGAACCGAATACTTGCACATCACGGGCTTAAAAAACTGGCTGAAAATCCTTCTCGCGGACTACAAACGATCTTGAATAAGTTCATGGTCTCAGAGGATATAGATGTTACTCAGGTGGTGTTTATGATTGGCCCTCGCATCAATGCGGCTGGTCGTATGGCAAATGCTCGTGCAGCAGTTCAACTATTATTGGCCGATTCAAGTTTGGATGCCGATGCGCTGGCCACTCAACTCAATGAGTATAATGCATTGAGACGCAGTCTAGACAAAGACATAACAAAACAAGCGCTACAGCAAATTGAAGATGATGCTCGAAACCTTCGAAGTAAAACAACAGTGGTCTATCACCCCGATTGGCACAAAGGTGTGATCGGTATTGTGGCTAGCCGATTGCTGGAGCAACAGTATAAACCCACAATTGTGCTTACACGTTCGGGAGGTAAACTGGTTGGTTCTGCACGATCAATTGAAGACTTTAATATCCATGATGCACTGGAAACATGTGCAGATCACCTGATTCAGTTTGGCGGACACAAGTATGCGGCAGGAATGACACTGGAGCCTGATAATCTGGAGCGTTTTCAAGAAGCGTTTGAATTATCGGCAGAATCACTAACCAATGAGCAGTTGACTCCTACAATACGGTACGAATCAGAGATTGGTTTGGAGAGTATCTCTGATGGTCTATGGCAAAACCTGAAACGATTTGCACCTTTTGGCCCAGAAAACCCAAAGCCTCTTTTTGTCGCCCGCAATGTTTGGGACACGGGCAATATGCGCACCATGGGGTCTGACCATTCTCACCTTAAGTTGAACCTGGTTTCTGAAAGGCGGAGTCATGCCATTGGTGCCACCGCGTTCGGTTTTGGTGATTTCTTTAGCCAATTGCGTGGTCATCGGAAATTTGATGTGTTGTTCAGTGTTGAGATGAATACCTTTCGAGGTAACTCGAGTCTTGAATTGATGATCAAAGACATTAAACTGCGCTAATCTATTCTTCAGAGTAAATACGTTTTACACGTTCCGAAACAGACGTCAGGACTTCGTAGGGAATCGTATTCAATCGTTTGGCGATTTCCGTTATAGAAGGGTTCTTGCCAAAAACGATGACTTCGTCTCCTTCTGCACAATCAATTTCAGTAATGTCGCACATGGTCATGTCCATACAAATCTTGCCAACGATTGGGGCTTCCTTGCCATGTATCAGGAAGAAACCGACTCCGTCACTAAGTCGGCGATCCAATCCATCCGCATAACCAATGGCTACCACTGCAATTTTCCGCTCACGGGTGCTCTTTCCACCAAGTCCGTAACTCACGCCCTGTCCAGATTTAACGGTTCGGATTTGAGATATGAACGACTTTAACGTACTGATTGGTTCGATGCCTTTTCGTTGATTAACCAGTGCTTCAAAACCATACAGCCCAATGCCTAAACGTATCATGTCGAAATGCGCCTGTTTAAACCGCATTGCACCTGAAGAATTTGCAATATGCTTCAGTGGTCGATAGCCAAGGTGCTGTACGAATCCCAAATAGAATGCGTTAAGTTGATCGATCTGATGTTGGGTGAATTCATCCTGTTTTTCGTCTTCTGCAACCGCAAAGTGACTAAAAATCGACTGGATATATAGGTCTGGTGAGGACTTGAGCAAAGCAAAGACTTCATCCATTTCGGCAAGGTCAAATCCGAGACGGTTCATTCCGGTATTGACTTCAAGATGTGCCCGGGCCTGTTTTACCGCTTTTTGTTTCACACGTTCCGTGAACAAGCGCAGACTGCGAAAACTGTATAACTCAGGCTCCAGATTATGGTCGAGCATGACATCGTAAGAATCCTCGTCCGAATTCATCACCATAATGGGTAGGTG
>DIYD01000147.1:2554-3205 GCA_002428905.1 Bacteroidetes bacterium UBA6063
TTCATCACCATAATGGGTAGGTGTATGCCTTTTTTACGGAGAGCCACACCTTCGTCGGCATAGGCTACCCCAAGATAGTCCACCTTGTTGAACTGCAGGAAATGCGCAATTTCGTCGCCTCCGCTGCCGTACGAAAAGGCTTTAGCCATTACCATAATTTTGGTCTCTTTGCCAGCCAAACTTCGGAAGTGGTTCAGGTTGTTCTGGAGTGCGTTTAGATTCACCTCAAGAACGGTATTATGCACTTTCTGTTGAAGCAATCGTTCAATGCGTTCAAACGCAAAAGAGCGAGCTCCTTTAAGCACGATGACCTCGTCGTTGAAGTTTGTCGGTTTAAAGTCTTGAATAAAATGCTCGGATGACGGGTAGAATGATTGTTGACCAAGATCGAACAGAAAACGATACTCCGATATCTTTGGCCCGATACCGATCAGTCGGTGGTATTGGAATTTCTTTAATAACTGATTGATCGAAGTATACAAGTCCCTATCGCTCAAACTGCTTTGTTCCAGATCGGACAGCACGATGGTTTTTTTCTTTTTCGCGTGTCGCTGTTCGGCCCAGTCCAACACAATTTCAATCGACTTATAATCGGAATTATAGAAGTCTGAAATGATGGAACAGTTGCGAATTCCGGCTTTTTGATTTAAC
>DIYD01000323.1 GCA_002428905.1 Bacteroidetes bacterium UBA6063
GTGGCAGGAGTTCTTGTTCTTTATGCATCCAAAGAAGCTGCCTGCAAACAGCACTATACATGGTATAGGTGGATACGACAACTCCAGGAACAACAAGCATAACCCGAATGACCCCCCAATAACGGTGCGACCTGGATTAAATACAACGGATGAGATGTTCCTGATCTATTTTCACTACCTACCATATGTGGATGGGGACGAAAATAGAGACATGGAAGCCTTAACTACCCTGTCTACCAAGGCATTTAAGTACAACAAGGCAACTATTGGCGTTTACCCCAACCCAGCAACGGCGAAGGTTTATTTTGACCTTTCGAAGCATAATGCTTCCAATGTATACTTCCGGGTATACAATGTAGAAGGTAGGGTTGTTGGAGAGGTAAAACAGAATGCTCAATCTGGTGCGTCCTTGCAATCGGTTGAATGGGAAATTCCGGGTGATGTGTCTTCAGGGATGTATTTCTATTCCATCAATTTAGATGGTGCCTTTAGTTCGGGATCTTTTCTGGTAAAATGATCTGTCAGTAGCAACAACAGTCTGTTGAACTACTTCCAGGCCAGAGTCAATTCTAACTTTTCGCTATAGTGCCGATTGGGTATCTGCCTAATGGGCTGTGTTTTTATGCAAAGTGCGGTGAGGTGTCCGGTTACCCATAAATGATTAATTGCGATGAAAGTTGTAGTATTGAATTAAGCTAAGAGATTTGTTATGGCACGGTCTATATTACTTACGATTCTAACCGTATTAACTACCAGCCTGGGAGTTTGGGGCCAAATTGAAGATACCACAACAGTTCAGGTAATACGTTTTTCCGATGGTTTGGATAACCGTCGGGCCTGGAGATTCTTTCCTCCAGACAATACATCGTATCGCCAGGTGTTAATGTATCAGACGCTTAAATGTGACCCCACGTTGATTAGTAATCCAACGGGTTCTGGATGCGGAGAATGGGATACAGGTGAGAATTTCTACATTTACGATCATAGCCATAAAGATAGCTTAAGATATCGGGTTGGGTTCGACTACCCCGATTCGTTCAGGATCACAAATTCGCCCACTTATACACATCAAGAGATGTATTATAAGTATCCGGTGTACGATCAGATAATTGATGAGAAATCTGCTGCAATTGGTGACCAAACTATTGGGGTCAATAATGTATTGCAAGCGGCATTACACACAAACAGAGCGCAGTATTTGTTTCAGGCAAGCGAGTTAATAGATGCTGGCCTTGTAGCAGGCAGTATAGATAAAATTAGCCTGAACATTGTTACGTTAGGCTCGGGTGATTTAAACAAATTGAAAATCCGGATCAAAGAAACAAAGCTCTTGAATCTAGCAACAGATCAATACGAAACCGAAGACTTTGTGACTGTTTATAAGAATAAGACAGTTATATCGGCCACGGGAGCCTATACGTTTGCTTTTGACGAAGCATATGTATGGGATGGCGTTTCAAATATTGTTGTAGACTTTTCTTTTACAAATATGACGTCGGGCTCAAATTATACCGTGGCTGGAAGTAAAACGCCGTTCGTGTCTGGTGTACATAGTACCAAAGACGATCAATGCTTCTATTTTCACAACAATGGCTATATTGACTTAGAAACGGAGCAGTTGAAAGCCAGGATCGACTCAAACATTACAGTATCGTTTTGGACCGAAATGGATGTAGAGGGTAAAACCAATAACATGGTCCCGTTTTCAGCTGTGGATAGCAGCCAGATATATCAGATGTTAACCTATTTGCCTTCAAACGGACCAAGAGCACATTGGTATGCAGGCCGGGAATTAGATGCTGGTCTAGATGAGATTAAGAATCCGGAAAATCTAAGTGATCTATCAGACTTTACCCAGGGTTGGACACACTGGGCGTTTACACGAAATAGCAGTTCCACCCGAATGACGGTATATCGGAACGGAGAGATTTACCTCCAGGAATCAACTGGGAATTCCCAACGGATATTAGACCGAATTGAAGCGTTTAGAATAGCCGGAGACCGTAATTCGAACAATCGATTTTATTCTGGTAAACTGAACGAGTTTCAGATTTGGAATACCGATTTGGATCAGTCCACCATTCGCGATTGGATGTATAAAGACATAGATCCAGCGCACCCGTTTTATAACAACCTTGTAGGGTACTTTAGATTTGATGCAGATGGAAATGGATTGGCTTATGACGAAACAGGAACCTCGCAAACTTCTGTATTCGGACTACCGTCTCAGCATTATATATCGGGTGACCGAAGATTTCGAAACCTTCAATCGACCTCCGAACGGCCGAACATAACCTTTGTTCAGGGAGACTACCGGTTACATGTAGACTCGACCTTAGTTGTTGAAAGAACAATGAACCCTGCTACAAGTGTTGTAGTATCGAAAAACCATCAGGATCTTTCATTGATTGGAATGCAAGATATTGAGATGGACACGCTTTATGTGTGGGAGGCAGGTTATTCATACACCTACAATCAGCAGGGTAGCGTCGTAGATTCAACTTCTGTACCAGCAGAGAATACACTGTACAATTACTATACAGGACGTCAAATGCCTCTGGCCAAGTACATTACACCTTATGGCAACAATTTAGACCTGGGCGAAGGCTTTACATGGATTTATGATGTAACAGAATTTGAGTCCCTACTGCACGATACAATTGATATACAGGGTGGTGGAAAACGGGAGTTAATAGACCTTCAGTTTAAGTTTATTAAAGGCATTCCTCCGCAAGATGTTCATAGCCTGCAGTTCTTAAAAAATGTTGGAGGTAAATATGCCGATATCGTTGTGCATCCGGAAAACTTCTACAATACGATTTATCCGAATGAAAAATCAGATCGGTACGGTATACGGGCTTCATTTTCAGGACATGGATTTAACAACGCCACAAACTGTTCAGAATTCTGTAGGCGAAACCATTTTATTGAGTTAGATGGCAAACGGGTATATGAATGGGTTCATTGGAAAGAGTGCTCAGACAATCCGTTGTATCCGCAAGGTGGGACATGGATTTATGATCGAACAGGTTGGTGCCCGGGAGCTCCGCAAGATATATATCATTTTGACTTAACGCCCTATGTGAAAAGAGGGGAGTCGAAGGTGTTGTTCAAAGGAGTAGATCCAGACCCCACAGGAGAAGAGTTTGGGAACTGGGGCGGGTTTATGTATTTCATATCTTACGGTAATCCCAATTTTGTGAACGACGCAACGGTAAACAAGATTCTAGCTCCGAGCAATGCCGATGAATTCCTAAGGTTCAATCCAATCTGCGATAATGCTGTAATCGAAATAAGAAATAATGGAAGTGCAAACATGACTTCCGCGATCATTCAATATTGGGTTGAAGGAGGAGAGGTTCAGGCCTTCAATTGGAAAGGAAACCTGGCCTTTATGGAGACGGAAAGGGTTGTTTTGCCCATGCATTCATTTGATAACTGGTGGGGCGATGAATATAAGTTTAATGC
>DIYD01000216.1 GCA_002428905.1 Bacteroidetes bacterium UBA6063
GGTTGAACCGTCCCATTTTCTTATTGGCGACATCGCCAGGAAAACGAGGCGGTATGGGCGTACTTAATCATGCATTAAAGCTATACGAATTTAGTACACGAAGAGCGATTCCATCCTTTTCGCTTCCAATGTTTCATGAAAACTTTGGAGCCGATGGTATCACAGATAAACAACTGCAGGCCGACTTTATGAAAGCCCTCAATCGGTTCAATGAGATTTTAGAGGAATCCTTGATTTCGAAATAAGTCGTGCCGCACTTTGGTGGTGCATAGTTCGGAACACATATATTTGAACAGGTTGAATTTTTCAGAATGAATTTATAATGGAAATAACTGTACACAATAATCTTGACGCCAAAGAATACCAAACGGAGGTTGATGGCCACAAGGCTCGAATGGAATACATCATAGCCAACGATAAGATTTACCTTACGCATACTGAGGTACCAAAAGAACTTGGTGGCAAAGGCATTGGCTCAGCGATGGTGAAACATGTCTTTGCAGAAATTGAAGAAAAGAAGCTTCAACTGGTTCCATTATGTCCGTTTGTGGCGTCTTACATCAAACGCCATCCGGAATGGTCTAGATTGGTTTCTCCAAACGTTAAGATTAAGTAGTCATGTATACCGGAAGAGTTTACCCATTAAAGCAAGTGTTCATCTGGACCTGGAGAGATCTGGTTCTGTTCGTAGTGCTGGCTGTAATTCCAGTGGTATTATATACCTTTTTCGATTTTAAGTTTCTACGATTACCATGGCTGCCTATTGCACTTGTAGGTACGGCTGTAGCCTTTATTATTGGGTTTAAGAACAATGCATCGTACGATCGGTTATGGGAAGCACGGAAGATCTGGGGTGGAATTGTGAACAGCTCACGTTCGTTTGCCATGTTTGTGAACGATTTGATTACCAATGAGTATGCCGATAATCCGGTAAACGAAGAAGAACTGCAAGCCATCCGATTACGCCTGGTTAATCGCCATATTGCCTGGATGGCCGCCCATCGCTACGGTCTGAGACAACCGCGGCCCTGGGAACAGTTCCTGGAAAATCGATCGAACCTTGAGTTTAGCAAACGCCACCCAATTCCGGAAAACCGTGAATCCTTTGAAGATGCAGTGTCTCACTTGTTGTCTGAAGAGGATTTATCGTTTTTGGACGGTAAGACCAACAAAGCGACTCAATTACTAAACCTTCAGTCGAAAGACCTTAAAGCGATTAAACGCAAAGGGCTCATTTGGGAGTTCTCGTATCTGGAGGTAGAGAATTTACTGGTGGAGTTTTATACCTTACAAGGCAAGAACGAACGAATCAAGAATTTTCCGTACCCAAGGCAATTTGCCACGTTGAATTTCTTCTTTGTCTGGATTTTCATTTTGTTACTTCCTATTGGACTGGCGGGTGAGTTTGAAGGCATGGGGTTGAAAATGCTGGAATATGCTGCGCAGGTGTCGGCAGGAATTCGACCATTATACGAGGCAGTGGCATCCCACTTTATTTGGTTAACCGTGCCATTTAGCGCAATAATTTCCTGGGTTTTTCATACCATGGAACGGGTAGGAGAGGTGAGTGAAAATCCGTTTGAAGGCACCGCGAATGATGTCCCGATAACTTCGATGGCCAGAGGCATTGAAATAGATATGCTGGAGATGATTGGTGCTGAGAATGTACCAGATTCTATTCCTTCAGACCATAATATACAGATGTGATTAAATGACAAATAATGCCACAAATGAACCTTTCATTCTTATATTTGTATATACAATAGTTGTAGCTGTATGAATGAACTACATTATCGAGCATTACACGGATTAATTCGGGCGGGTCATCGGGTGACAGACGAGGTTTCGATCCGATTAAAAGTGTTAGGAGCTACAGAGCCTCAATACAATGTCCTGCGTATCTTGAACGGTGCGAAAGGTAAGCCTTTGAGCGTTCAGGAGATTTCTGAACGTATGGTACAGCGAAGCAGCAATGTGACGCGCATCATTGACAAATTAGTGGCTCAAAACAGGGTGGTTCGGCAGGAATGTCCGGAGAACAGAAGGAAGATGGATATTGTGATCACTAAAGTAGGGCAGGCCTATTTGAAGAAGCTCGATAAGGTAGTGGTGGCGTACCATCAGGAATTTGATGGAAGGTTGGATACAGCTGAATATGAGCAACTCGTAACACTATTGAACAAATTATTTACAGATGAAAGCACGGAAGACTGTTAAGCAAGTTATTCCAGCCCAAAAAGTGAACATGGGCGGACATCTTTTGGATCAACCCTTACCCGTTAGAGGTTTGGATTATGTAGATCCGTTTTTACTTATTCATCACTGGGAAAGTAGATTGCCGGGTGGGCAGCACCCACGAGATGTTGGTGTAGGACCGCACCCGCACCGAGGTTTCTCACCTGTGACCTTTGTGTTTAAAGGAAGTGTAGAACACAGGGATTCACTGGGCAACCACGCTGTAGTGAAAGAAGGAGGGACGCAATGGATGTTTGCAGGACGCGGCATCACACACAGTGAGCGCCAGGGGAAGGAACTTGCTGAAAATGGAGGAGAAGTTGAATTGATTCAGTTTTGGGTTAATGCTCCTGCGCATAAGAAAATGGCCACGCCCTACTATCAACCTATATCTGCAGAAGACACGCCCTTAGTGGAAGAAGAAGGCAGTAAACTCTGGGTTGTGAGTGGTACCTATAAGGAAATCGAGGGTGCTGCACCGTCGCAATCACCCCAGATTTTATTGCGTGGGGCCATAGAAGCCGGTAGTCAGATTACTCTGGATATTCCGCGTACCTACAACACCATTGTCTATCTATTGGATGGCGAGCTTGAAGTAAGCGATACAAAGCTCAAGCGTAAAGACATGGCCGTATTCTACAACGATGGCGAAGAAATACCGGTAAAAGCAACCAAAGATACACGCTACATTGTGCTGTCAGGCGAACCAATTAAGGAGCCAGTTGCCTCGTATGGTCCCTTTGTCATGACAAATGAGTCGGAGTTGATGGAGGCCTTGCGTGATGCGCAAATGGGTAAAATGGGAGTTTTAATAGAAGAGTTTTAGCATGCCACATATCCACGCAGTAAACCGCCAATCGTATAAAACGGTGCTTACAAACGGTAAGCACCAAATACTTGCAGATGAACCCGAGTCACTGGGAGGAACAGACAACGGGCTGGCACCCAGAGAATTACTTCACGCTTCATTGGCATCCTGTGCCGCGATTACCATGCGCATGTATGCCAATAGGAAAGAATGGGAAATTGATGAAATTGAAGTCTGGGTAGAACCCATGCTTGATACTGAAACTGAAGAAATGTACCTACGTAAGCAAATTGCACTAAAGGGGAACCTGGATGAAAAGCAATTGAAACGTATGAAGCAGATCTCAGATAAATGCCCAATTCAAAAACTGCTGTCCAACAGCATAACTATAAAAACAGAATTCGCTTAAAGAACAAAAATGAAAGACATTACAAAACGTTACGAAAAAGGAGATTTAACAATTGTTTGGAAACCTGCTAAGTGCATTCATGCCGGTGAATGTGTAAAGGCACTTCCTGAGGTGTATAAACCGAATGAGAAGCCCTGGATTAGTCCGGAGCACGCAACAATTGAAGAAATTCAGGCACAAATAGCCAAATGCCCATCAGGTGCGTTGAGTTATGAGATGAAAGGCGAGGAAGTGGTAGAAAATTCTGAGGCGATGGTGAGTGTGGAAGTAATGTCGAACGGGCCTTTGCTTTGTAAAGGAACCGTTGATGTGAAATATGCCGATGGTACGGTTGAAAAGAAAGATAATGTTACGGCATTTTGTCGTTGCGGAGCTTCTTCGAACAAACCATACTGCGATGGAGCTCACGGTAAAATAGGGTTTCAAGGGTAGTCATGCATCCATTGGGGAACTCTGAGGTTACAACCATACTGGTTGTGGCTGATATAGCGGCATCAAAGAAGTTTTACATTGATGTGCTTGGTGGAGAACTGTATCGCGAATACGGTGGCACGTCAGCCGTTATTCAGTTAATGGGTAATTGGTTCTTGTTGTCTACACCAGGCGGACCAACGGAGGACAAGCCACAAATCGAGTTTGCGGTTCCATCCGATCCGAATAACGTAAGTCATTCCTTTACCATTCGGGTTCAGGATTGTCAGGAGGTTTACACGTTTCTTAAGTCTAAAGGCGTAGAGTTCATAACACCACCTTACGATTGGGGCAGCGAGATTCGCTGTTTTTTCCGTGATCCGGATGGGCATCTGTTTGAGATTAGCGAAATACCTGCGTGACAGATTTGTAAACTGTATTTTACCTCAATGGTCGTAGCTCATTCGATTATTGTATATTCCCGACGTAATGGGAACAAAAGGAGACAAGCATACAGAAGAGACGGCCAAAGGTGTTGAGGTTTTACTCAATGCGCTTTCTGCAATGGATGAGGTCACAACCAAAAAGATGTTTGGTGGCTATGGCATCTTTTATAAAGGAAAAATGTTTGGTCTTTTTAGCGCAAAGGGTAAAGCCTATCTAAAAGCGAACGAATCCAATCTGCATGAATTTGAGCCCTATGGGAAAGAACAGCATTCCAGAATGCCGTATTATTATATTCCAGAAGTGTTGTTTCCCGATACGGATGAAATAATTCGCCTGGCGAAGACGTCTATTGCTACGCTGGACATATCCTGACACATCTGAATTTGTTCGGACCTGATTGAATCCTGTAAGGCAGATACGGTTCTTTTTTCATACGTTTAATCCGATATCGCTTCTATATTTGGCGCATAAGCCGGAGATAAATGGATACACAGCAAATGAAAGACGCAGAACTACCCGATTACAAAAGCCTTAATCGTGAACTCTGGAATAATAAAACCCAGGTTCATTACGATTCGGCGTTCTACGACAATGACAACTTTATTAAAGGGAAAACCTCTTTAAATTCGATTGAAATTGAGCTTTTAGGTGATGTACGAGGAAAGCGGATTCTTCACCTCCAATGTCATTTCGGTCAGGATACCATTTCACTGGCTCGTTTAGGTGCTGATGTAACCGGGGTAGACTTGTCGGATAAGGCTATAGCAAAGGCCAACGAATTGACTCAAATAACGGGTACTTCAGACCGATGCACCTTTGTAGAGAGTGACATCTATGACCTTCCTGACGTACTTCAAGGTACGTTTG
>DIYD01000322.1 GCA_002428905.1 Bacteroidetes bacterium UBA6063
GTTTGAACCGCTCCATTTTTGGTGTAAAGTTCTTTGCAACAGCGATATAATACATGGTTTCCTTGCCGAATGGAGAGTAATGATCTTTTTCGGTTTCTTCAACCGGTACGAACTCTTGCTCACTTACTTCTTGCACATGCTCAATGGGCTCTTGCGTAGAAGCAGACTCCGTTTTGGCTTGATGCACCACATCGTTATCGGGATGAACACCCTCTTGCTCATGCTCTCCAGACTCTTGCTCTTGCTCACTGGACTCTTGCTCTCTATCGCCGACAACCTCATTCGTGACATCTTCGTATGAAATGGTTTCTTCAATGTTCAACGGCTCGGCAGCTTCTTCGTGTATCCTAGCGGCATTTTCGCCAGAATCCATAATGTCCATATCCGGAATGAGTGAAGCCGTTGCTTCTTCCACCGGAGCATCCGAAGACGTATCTGCAATTCCTGCATCACCCGTAGTTCGCATCAATTGCCAAAACATAACACCGAAAAGCGCGAATATGGCTACCGATGCCGCAATTTGTGGCAGGTAATACGATCTGCGCTCTTTGTGCATGGCAACAACGGGTGTCGATTCAATTCGTTGCGTTGTTTCAACTTCTTTTTCGATAACACGACTCAGTCGTTTTACCTTGATGTCTTGCAGGCCGTAACTCTTCTTGTAAAAGTTCAGTCCGTCATAGGCTACAAAGAGTATAGAACCCTCTTCGTTCAGATACAAAGAACCCAGATGCTTGAATTCGTAGTTTTTATACTTCTCCAGGCGGTCTTTCAGGAATCGGGTAAATAGAACAACCTCTTTTTCGGCCTGAGCATAGTCAATATTTTTCCGAGACATAAGACCATTGATCAACAGGCCATCATTTTCAACCAAAGCCTGATTGAAAACTACCTTTTTACGGGATGGTGAAGCCAGAAGTCGTTCAGCATCGAATTCGGTCGACTTGAAATTACCTACAAAGCCTCCAAAACCGGGGATAATCACACAGTTGTGTTTGTATAGCAGGTCCGATATCAAGTCGATTATTTCCATATAAAAATCTTTAGTCCTCTAAGTTACAGCGAAAATGTTATTCCGGCCAGCAAATTAAGTCCAAAAGATGGATATGCATACCATTTTTGGTAGCGAGAATTGGAAATATTATTGACGTTTAGGAAAAATGAGATGTTTTTCTTGTATCTGTAATCCGCCATAGCATTGATGTCTAAGAATGCAGGTAGTTTAACAGTTTGTTGACTGAGGTTTGCTTCAAACGGATTGTTCTGGAATCGTTCGCCGTATGCATACAATTGTACACGAAGGTTTAACTTTTTAGCGACGGTATAGCGCATGTTCACGTCTACGTCGTAAGACGGCAGTTGCCAGGCATGATCCTGTAAATCCGTTTTGTAGTTGTACAATGTGGTCGCAAACTGAATGAAGAATCGTTCATCCACACGTAACCCGAGGCCCGTTTGGAAGGCCAGGGTCTGAACATCGTCGTACACAACACCAAAGCTTCTGGTAAATACTGAATCGGTTAGGAATAGAGGTAAGTCATTATCCAACGAGTAATCAACTTTGAGTAAGTAATCTAATTTCTTGGTTAAGATTCCCTTTAAACCACCTCCAATTTTAAAGTTATTTATGGTGTTTCGGATTTCTATATCGTTCGAAACAAACGGATTGATGTACGATAATTGGCGCAACGAGTTCTTTTTGACATCGCCACCTAATTCAGCAAAAGCCAGTACTTTTTTCGGAACCAGGTAATGTTCAGCGGTGATGTCTGGAAAAGGTCTGAATTTTCCGCCATTGCTGTCCGTTGCAACGACTGCATTTAGTCCAGCTTTAATATTGATCTTCTTGAATACGAAAGTGTATGAAGGTTGAATGCGCACAAATGTTCGATTGAGCACGGTTACAGCACTATCGATGAGGTTGGTATAGTCGATGCCCAGGTTAAGGTTAATGGCCTGGCGTTGCGGAAGTTTAAAGTTCGTAAATACCTGACCTCTGAAATCATTTTCTCGTCGGCCGCCATGGGTAGAGAAGGTATAGAAATCAAAGCTTGATAAAGAACCTCTTTTTTTCGTGGTATACCCTCTGTCATAGGTTACCGATCCATTGAATTCGTTAAAAATCTGATTGATATCCTTTTTGTCTACCGCGAGCGTGTCATCATGTCCGTAGTAATGCACTACATGACGTTCGTAGTTCAGTTTTCCCGTTAACTCCCCTTTTTTCCCGATTTTGGCACCCATAACGCCGAGCGTATTATCGCTAAAATCTGCATTTTCAGGGTTTCCAGCGTTGGCCGATAAATGCGAGCCATAAGCACCATAGTTAAACTTTTTATTGCGTACACTGTGGACTCTAAATTCTGCATATGGGGTAAGGTAATTACCTCCACCAAGTTTAAAATAGTTTCCAAACAGAGGTTTTTCCAATTCAGATTTTACGCTTACCGCTTTAGCCGGATGGTAGGTTGGAAGAACGGAGTAAGCGAAATTGGGTAAGTTATACGTAAAACTTGGCTTTTCACTTTTAATCGGTGAAATCACCGGTTTAGTAATGATTTTGTTGGCAGAGGATAACTTGGGTTTGTAGTTACCAATGATAACAACTTCCATTTTGTTTGTAGTATCCTGAGCCAATGCGTTTTCGGTGAAAAACGCTGTAAGAACTGCTAGAAAGAATAGGACTTTAATACGCATAACTTATATCACTCAAAATTAGCCTCCGGCACGCGTATTGGCCGAAGAACATTTCCACATTAACGACGAATTTTGTGTCTAACGTATGGTGTTTACGCCATTTTGGGCATATTTATCAACAATACGTTCGCTTATCGGACTTCGATTCGGCCTGAACGTATATTTGAACTACAAATTTTAAATACGCAGACAATGGCGAACGAAAACGCAGAAAAGT
>DIYD01000210.1 GCA_002428905.1 Bacteroidetes bacterium UBA6063
ACACACCCTGATCACTTATCACTAACACAGATGTTTGATTATACTTTGATCTCAATTTAGTTTCATTACGCTCATTATCAACGTAGTAAAAATCCCTCCCACAGATTAAATGAACAACTATTCGACCTTCAGAAGTCACGTGCATTTTTCGCACTTCCGCCGTATGAGAGTTCCCTCCTCGGGTTTCGATTAACGACGTGAACAAGAGCTTACCCTGCGGGTTGTGCTTTGTAAACACATAATTTCTCCAGGGCGCATAAGCACCAAATGTATCTTTAAACACATCGCTGGACCCTATGCGCAGCTCTTCATCAAAAGTCGCAACAGAATAGACGTTTCCAAGCTGGTCTACACCCAATCCTCTAATTTGTGTGAGCTTACTGCATTTTTGAAATGATATCCATTCGGTATGCTGACCCATAGCCATGGAATTCAGAAAAAAGAGCACGATAAAAACTATACACATGTTGTGATACGGCGCAGACATATGGTGCATATTTTTTTTCATAGCTTTATCATTGTTCTTTCGTATCAATTTTGAAACAAAGCTATCGAAAAATACTACGCGCGATTCTTCTACTATCCATGTTAGTTTATTGGCATGGTGTAGAGGCTCAGACCTATTCTCCCGTTCAAATCAACACTAAATGGGGATATCAAAACGCGCAAACCAAAAAGCTTGCGGTCTCTAATTTAGATCAGGCCCATCCCTTTAGTGATGGACTTGCCCTGGCTCAAAAAAAAGGAAAATGGGGAGGGTACGGTTCTGACTTACAAATAGTTATTCCTTTTAAATACGACAAACTTACGCGCATTTCAACCGCTTATATAACTGCGCAAGATGGCAACAAACTCTACCTGTTGAACAATGACGGAAGCTTCATTTCGGATCAGGCCTTTTCCGATATAGCTCTCTTGAATGGCACCTCCGACACCTTTGTTATTGCAGATGTAAACGGCAAGTATGGCATCCTGTCATCCAATGGGAACCTATTAATCCCACCGAGCTTTGATTCGCCTCTGCAAACATTGGATGCACCCAATTTACTTCTCACTCATCGACGCAATGGCGACTCCTATTATGCAGGAATAATCGACCTCAATGGTTTTATCGTAGTGCCCTTCGAGTTCGTTTTTATTCAGGTATATGGTAAGAACAGTATTAAGGCCACTAAACCTAATGGCAGTGCAAGCTTTTATACACTTGATGGCATGTTCATTTACGATGGGTATGGCATGGAACATCTGGTGGTGGACAAATCTTTTATCTTAGTCATCAAAGAAAAGGAACAGGTTCTACTGAACAGAAGTACTGGTTTTTCGCACACAGCAGAGAAATGGTATAGACTCGGTGCCTGGTACTATGGAAAAAACAAGGAAGATAAAAACACCGTTGTTTTCACAGACAATGGTTCAAGATTCACCTTGAAGGGGCAGGTTTATTTGAAACATCAACACGATGGCCATATCCGTGTTTCTAAAAAGACCGACAAGGGATATCGTTTCGGACTAATCGATAGTTTGGGTAACGAAGTACTTAAACCAAATCTGTTGGATTTACGCGAATGGAACAGGTACTGGGCAGTAATCAAAGAAAAGGACCAAAAGCTATATTCCTTATATGACATGTCGACCAAAAGAGTTGTTTTGGACGCAGCATATACCAATATAGAACTCCTCCCTTGTGGTTATATCCGTCTCTTTAATAAAGATCAGCGCTCTTACCTGAACTCAAGACTAGAATCTTTCGATCCGGAACAACATGAAAACACCGATAATTTACCGCAGTACTATGGCTGGTCGTATCAGCAACGTCAGGAGCTGGAGCGCAAATACCGCCAATATGCCCAAGGTAAGGCCATGACCGATTACAGCTACGAAGCCGATGATTGCGGAAGTCGATACTACGATTTCTCGGAAATTCAGCGCATCGGACTAATCCTGGATCAATACGGTAAAGATCCGCTTGAAAACCGGTTACATTTTAGTGTCGTTATCGATAACACACGAAAAGAAGGCCTCCTGGATTTCAACGGAAAAGTTATCGTACCTCCCTTATATCGTGGACTTGGCTATCACCAAAGTGGCTACATCCCTTTCTACACGTCATTTGACCTTGAGTACAAAAGTAAAAGCGTTGCCGGTCTATTGGATGTAGATGGGAACATCGTACTCACCCCGGTATACGACAAAATAGAACGAGCCGTTAATGGCGTGGCTATTGTCGTCGTACACGGACTCTATCAAATGGTAGACATCAAATCTAAACAGGTACTGCTCACGAAATACCAGCGAATATGGTTTAGTGAAGATGGGTATTTCAGATTGAACAAACATGGCTTACAGGGTATGGCAGACCGCTATGGGAAAATACTGATAAAGCCTGTTTATACAGAATTATCGAACAAACCCGATAATACAGGCATGTATACGGCCGAAAAAAACGACCAAAAGTTTTATGTCGATCTTGAAGGTAACGAATATCCCAGAAGCGAATGAAGAATAACCACCTGGCAACTATTGTATTACTGTTACTTTCCAGTACCGTACTGGCTCAGAACAAATTCAGCTGGTCTGTTGCAAATCAGGGTATGTCCGTTTTATACCGCAGTGTTATTGCCTTGAGTGATGGAAGCTCTATTGCTTTGATTAACAAAAATCAGGTTAGCTATAGCAGTTATCCATCCCTATTTAAGAACAATCAAGGCGGAACATATCAACTTCCGGAACTGGTTGAAAACACCGATGGACATATGATTGTATGCTTCGACTCTAGCGGTAGCATATCATGGGCCAAAACAGTATACGAGTATGAAGGTAAGGTATTGGGTATGGTAAAGGGCAACAACGATGAGATCCTTTGCGTCATACTTGCTTACAGACAAAACATCCGCCATAACAGGGTCAACAGAATACCGGATAACAACAGCAATGAGCCGGCAATGCGCTTTCGGGACTTACCCAATGCACGGTTGAAGGCCGGTATCAATGTTGTAACGCTTTCTCCAAAAGGGTATGCGGTTAAATCTGTACATGTTCAGCACATGTCGGAGGTCAATGAAATGGAATTTGATGGGTGTGCCTTTCATCCCAACGGTTCAATTATTCTTCATGGGTTTATAGAAGGAAACACCCTTGCGAGTAATTTACGACCTACTTCGTTTTCCGGAGGTGGGGATTTCATTCTGGCCATCTCCCAGAGTGGAACTCCGTTATGGGGCGATATTGTGCATTACCGAGACCCGTCTTGCTGTACCCGCACTAGTGAAGGATCAGCAGTAAGTGTCGCTCCGGATGGCAGTGTATACCTTGCCGGATCTTACTTCAATGGTGGGATTTTCTCAACTGGTCTTTTAACACTTACGCCACATAAGTACACGGCAAAACAACGTGATTGGGCGGAAGTTTTTGTGGTACGCTATACCGCCGAAGGTGACATCAAATGGATAAAAACGGCAGAAGCCGAGTCAAGGCTGCACTCCATGTCTGCAGACAATCAAGGAATAACACTGGGTCTGTTTTCACCCAACAGCGTGTTGTTTGATTTAAAAACAGACCCTGCGTTGGAGAAGCCCCTCTATACCCATGTAGTACGATTGACATCAAATGGAAATCCTAAATGGATCAAATCCACTCAGTTTCAGCGAATACATCAAATCCGAAACCTTACCAATGGCAGCCAGGTTTGTGTTGGTTCATACAAGCTTGGTTTTAGAGAGAATAAACGGCTTGATCGGATTAAAATTCCGGATAAGGACGACCTGGTTGTTTATGAAATTGATGCTAAGGGTTCCATCCGGAATTTCTGGTCTGCCTCGTTGCTCCTTTCCCGCGAAACAATTCAGTTATGCCCGGTCGACACACCCAAAAATACGCTTCTTATTGCTTTCGAAACGTGGTGTGCCCTCTCCTTAGATCTAAAGAAAGTAGACTCCTCCTTGCCAGATGTAAAGTGTTATGGTGGTACGCAGATCATTGGTAAAATCCAATTCCCCAACAATTAACGGTGAATTACAGGAGCTCCAAAAGCGACTCTCGCTGAATAGTAAATGGCAGAGCAGCCTGACCGTTGTTGTAATCCATATCGCAATACACCTTAACCATTATATCTTAAGCGGGATGCATTCGATTATTCGCAATTCATAAGCCGGAGGCCTCCCATAGGATCCCCAAACTTCACAGACTTTTTATAGTACTTACAGGCCGTTTTGGTCTCGCCTTGTTTGGTGTAATAATCTCCCAAAACACTGTAACCCAAATAGAACTTGGGCGTTCGCTTGATGGCAACTTTAGCATATTCAAATGCCTTAGCCCAGTTCTTTTTAATGCGATAGAGCTCAGCCAGCATTCCATTTGAATTGTAAAACCTGGAATCTTCGGCAACCATGGTCAGATGTTGAATAGCCAGGTCAATTTTTGTTTGATCCCTGTTGTGTGTTAAGTAGTTAAAGGTGCCAACAAAGTAGTTGTACTCCACTTGCTCCCGTTCTTTTTCAGACATCGCTTCGAGTGTCTTACCAAATGATTTGATATCACCCACGGAAAGAAAATAGTCTGCCTTAGCCAGCATGTCCATTTCTGCCAGCATTTTGTCCGTTCTTTCAATTTGCTCCAGCTCCTTTTGCAGGTCAATGACCATAAGACCGGCCAACTCAAAGATGCAAGCCACATATCGCCCACTTGGCGAGATGGCAAGTGAGTGTGCGTTGCCATTAATCCCAGTCACCTTCCGGTCGTTTATTAAGAAAGCCGATTCCATAAGTCCAATCTCCAAAGACACTTTGTTGCCCCGCTTGTCAAACACTTGTCTCGGTTTCCAGAGTGTGTCGGACTTTAACCGGTTTGTGGTCTCGCGGTCATTAACCTTGCTGTAATTGGCAGCAGTATTAATTCCGAGTTCATGCTGATCGTAGTAACTTGAATTAAGTGTACAATCCGACAAGTCGTATTTAAGCCACTGAAATGACTCGTTGAGATACAGGTCATTATCGGTCTCTCCCCATACCGGGAAGTGAAATATGTTCTGCGACTGGTGCAGTAATACCATGGAATAAGAGCTATCAATCTGAGCAAATACAGGAAGTCCGGATAAAATGAATACGAGGAGCAGTGAGATTTTCTTCATAACGCCTGGTGTGATGCGTACAAAGATATGCTTCTTGTGGACATGCTTGATAAAACGGAGTTACCCGTAACAATGCAACCAACGAACGGCATATTCAAGTAAGTAAAGGGATCTGTTCACCTGCAAAATCGAAAAAGAATATCTTCAAAACATAGACCGGCACAGTCAAAAACTCATCGTCTCCAATATAGAATTGTTGTTGGACTATTGTACGCGGTACTACGACCGCCAGTTTTACACCCGAACAAACCTTAATCAAGATGTATTAGCGCGATTTGAAGACTTGCTAAAGACCTATTATAAGAAGGAGAACCAACTGGAAATGGGCATACCTTCGGTGAGCTATTGTGGCAAAGAGCTGAATCTATCGTCCAAGTATTTAAGCGACTTGCTCAAGAAGGAAACCGGGAAAAACGCCAAAACGCACATCGACGATTTTCTGATTAACAAAGCCAAAAATGAGTTACTCAGTACATCCAGTACCGTCAGTGAAATCGCATTTGGCTTAGGTTTTGAGTATTCGCAACACTTCTCTAAAACATTCAAGGCGGAAACGGGTATGAGCCCTCTACAGTTTAGAAATTATGCATAACCGCTATTCAAGTAAATCAGGAATCGTTTGATTACATTCGCATTGAACCCATAATTGGACAACATGCGATCATGAAAACCAAATCCGTATTCCTTATTACAAGCCTTTTCTTCTTTGCAGCCCACATATGCGCTCAGACTCCGGACCTTGATTGGGCCTTTGGCTTTGGTGGCAGCTCTTCGGATTATCCATTGGCTATGGATATAGACACCTCCAACGATATTTACCTAACCGGTTACTTCAGAAACACGGTTGACTTTGACCCGGGCACCTCTTCGGCTAATCTTACCTCCAATGGTAATAACGATATCTTCATTGCTAAATACGACACAGCAGGGAACTATCTCTGGGCGATTGCAATTGGAGGAAGTTCCAACGATCGGGGATATGATGTCAAAACCGATGAGCATTCAAATGTATACGTGGTGGGCTCGTTCCAGGGTACGGTAGACTTCGATCCTGGCACAAGTTCGTCCAGTCATACCTCCAATGGCAGTAATGACATTTTCCTCGCCAAATACGACTCTACCGGAAGTTATCTTTGGGCAATTGCAATAGGAGGTTCTGGCAATGATCAGGGTACCAGCCTAACACTCGATTCAAATGGAGCACCGCACATCACAGGTCTTTTCGAGAATACTGTCGACTTTGATCCTGGTACTGCAACAGCCAATAGTGCTTCCAATGGAGGTCAGGATATATTTATGGCCAAATACAATGCTAACGGAAGCCATGTATGGTCGAATGGCATTGGCGGTACGGGAGATGATGGAGGTTACAGCCTTGACATAAGTTCGGACGATAGCATTCACATTACCGGATACTTTGAGAATACCGTGGATTTTAATCCGGGCTCCGGAACAAACAACATTTCCTCAACGGGTTCGAAAGACATATTCTTTGGCAAATACGACCGCAATGGGAATTACGTGTGGGCAAGTGCATTAACCGGTTCCGATGGCTCGTTGGGGTCTGAATTGGTGACCGATGCAATGGGGAATGTGCTGTTAAGTGGAAGCTATTTCGCTACCATCGACATGGATCCAGGCACAGGAACAGCGAATCTTACCTCCAATGGGAGTCACGATGGTTTTGTTGCAAAATATGATCGAAGTGGTAAGTACGTCTGGTCCTTCACGCTGGGAGGCACCAGTCTCGATCGATTAAACCACATATCTATAGATGCGTTGGGGAACATTTTGGTGACGGGTTACTATAAAGGGACGGTTGACTTTAATCCAGGAACTGCAACATTCAATATGACCTCGTCTACGAATAACGATGCGTATCTGGCAAAGTACACCACACTTGGGAGTTTTGTCTGGGCCGCGAGTCTGGGCAGTACTGGATATGAAAGCGGATTTGACATCATTGCAGATACCAGCAACGGGGTTTATGCCACAGGTAACTTCGGAGGTACAGCAGATTTTGATCCTGGAAGCGGTACGTACAACCTGACATCGAACGGGGGCTTTGACGGTTACTTAATGCGGTTGGAAGAACCTATTTGCACACCAACTACTGGAAGAGATACACAAATAGCGTGTGACTCGTTCCGTTGGATTGATGGGAAAACGTACTCAACATCGAACGATACGGCCAAACATACGTTGACGAACGCTGCGGGTTGTGATTCAGTGGTCACACTTAATCTTACAATTCGTTATTCCATCGAACGAACAGATACACAAACGGCCTGCGATTCGTTCTTATGGATCGATGGAAAGACTTACTACTCATCGAACGATACCGCGACATATACCTTAACAAACGCTGCGGGTTGCGACTCATTAATAAAACTTGACCTGACTATTAATCATTCAACCACAGGCATTGACACCCAGCATGCCTGCGATTCGTTCGTCTGGATCGATGGAAAAACATATACGACGTCATCGGATACGGCGAAATATACGCTAACCAATGCCGTAGGTTGCGATTCCGTCGTAACCTTAGACCTTACGATTACTTATTCCTCATCGGGACAAGATGTCCGGTCGGCATGCGATTCATATACCTGGATTGATGGTATGACCTATACATCATCCAACAACGCTGCGACCCACACCTTAACAAACGCTGCAGGTTGTGATTCGGTGGTAACCTTAGATTTAACCATACTTCATTCCACGGTGGGAACCGATGTTCAATCTGCCTGCGATTCATATATCTGGGTCGACGGAAAGACTTATACAGCGTCGAACAACAACGCAACTTATACCCTTACCAATACGGCTGGTTGCGATTCAATTGTAACATTGGATTTGACTATTCAAAATTCCACGGCCGGAACAGATGTGCAGTCTGCCTGCGATTCATATATCTGGATCGACGGAAAGACCTATACGTCTACCAACAATAGTGCAACACATACCTTGTCAAATACGGCAGGTTGCGATTCCGTCGTAACATTGGATTTGACCATGCGTAAATCCACTACAGGAACAGATGTTCAAACTTCATGTGACTCATACACATGGATAGACGGGAAAACCTATACGTCATCGATCAACAACGTTTTGCATACCCTGACCAATGCCGCAGGTTGTGATTCGGTGGTAACCCTGGATTTAACCATCAATACAGTTACAGACATAACAACTTCAATTACAGACGGTACAGTTCAGGCAAACAATACCAGTGCCACGTATACATGGCTTGACTGCGACAAAAATTATGCGGTAATACCGGGCGAAACGAATCAAACCTTCACCCCAGCTACCAGTGGCAATTACGCTGTTGAATTAACGGAGAACAACTGCGTAGACACTTCGGCTTGTGTATCCGTATCGGTTGTTGGCATTATCGAAAACAGCTTTGTAGATGGATTCACTGTTTATCCGAACCCGACCGATGATATGATTCATCTCCAATTCAACGCATCTCAAGAATTCATTCGACTAAACCTTATGGACGCATCTGGCAGACGCATCGCGCACCATACGTACACCCATATCGATGCAATTGAATACGAGTTAACCCAGCCTGAAGGCCTATATATCCTGGAAGTAACGAACGCTGAAAATCAGCGTTCTGTTATACGATTAATGAAACACTAGATAGCTCCCGTTGCTACTCCCCCTGCCCGAGTGAGAAACCACGTTTGCCATCAAATTCGTACAGGTTTTCGGTTTTGATCACGTCAAATCCGGCACCATGTAGTTTCGACAACAAATCAAGTACCTGCTCATAACTCAAGGTCGGATAATCCGGTTTGCCTGCTTCAAAAATGGCATCTCCAGATACGAATCTACAACGCCAGTGATCGGTACAGTATGTCTCTTTCAAACCATCTGGGAATACTTTCACACCTCGATTGGTGATCATTTTAAGTTTGACATTATGCGCATTCACCTTATTCAGATTGTTGCCAATTTCGTTCGGATCTGACCCCTGCCAGTCGATGAAGACATCTACCCCAACAAGTTCTTTCGCATGATTCTCGCGTGTATACTCAGGAATTTGGATCATACCCAATCCCTGGTTTAACTGACTTTGATTGAAATGATCTGGCAACTGACCGAGTCGTTCAATTATTCGATCGGCAAACTCACGTGTACCCACTTTTTCCTTGCTCACATTTTCTTCGTAGATATCTGCCGTGTGGTATCCATCTTCAATCGTAGATAACCAGGCATTCTTGATCTTATCAGCGATTTTGGTTTGCCCGATATGAGCCAGCATCATTATGGATGCATTGATCAAGCCAGAAGGGTTTGCAATATTTCTTCCTGCAATGTCCGGTGCAGATCCATGGATCGCTTCGAACATCGCTACATTTTTACCAATGTTAGCTGATCCAGCCATACCAACCGAACCTGCTATTTCTGCAACTATATCCGATACAATATCACCATACAGGTTTGATGTTACAACCACATCGTAGTTTTCCGGATTAGCGGCTAAACGTGCTGCCCCAATGTCAATAATTTGAGACTCACTTTTGATCTCTGGGTATTCCACAGCGATTTCCTTGAACACATTGTGGAACAATCCATCGGTGAGTTTCATGATATTGTCTTTAACCATGCATGTCACCTTCTTACGTCCGTATGCCTTGGCATATTCAAACGCGTATCGGATGATTCGCTCGCAACCTGGTCGTGTTATAAGCTTCAGACATTGGATCACATCATTCGTTTGCTGGTGCTCGATTCCGGCGTAAAGATCTTCCTCATTTTCGCGTACAATAACCACATCCATATTTGGAAAGTTGGTTTGCACATAAGGATGCATCGAGGCCACCGGACGCACATTTGCAAACAAACCCAGAGACTTTCTTAGTGTAACGTTCAGGCTTTTATAGCCCTTGCCCTGAGGTGTTGTGATTGGTGCCTTTAAAATGATTTTATTGGCATCAATGATATCCCAGGCCGAACGATCAATTCCTGAACTATTGCCTTGCAAATAAACGCTTTCACCAAGCTCAATGTATTCCACATCAATTTCAGCTCCTGACGCCTGAAGAATTCGCAACGTAGCATCCATTATTTCAGGACCTATACCATCACCTTTTGCAACTGCAATTTTTAATTTACCGTCCACCATATTGTCTTCCGTTTTGTGCTCTACCAAGTCTGATTTCATTATTTTTTCGGCAAATGTAGCGTTGGAACTTCATATAATCCACTATATATATATTATGTAACTTATAAAGGTTGTTTTATGCAAGCTTGTCTACCTTAACGTCCAACCACAAGACCATCTTCATTCTAAAACAAGATCATATGACCTTTAACCATACTTGAAGTCTAATCTTCCATGCTTGGAACACACTTAATTGTGTGACGAACGATCATTAACGCAGTTCGTTCTTCAAAGACCCTGATTCAAATGGGTCATTTGCCTCATTGACTTGCAACATGTAGCACAAGACCTTTGAACTCATACTGGCAATGCGCTATGCAAGGTCAGGAATTAGGAATTAATTATTATGAAACAACGAAACTTTAAAACCTTTGCCTTATTGATTTTCTTGGCTTTGTTCGTTACCGCATGCGGTGGTGACGATACGGAGGAGCCAACACCGAACGATCCAAACGATAATACCCAGCAAACCATTCAGGAAATAAACATTGTTGTATTCGATGGAGACACGATCAAAATGACAGAAATCACCTGCAACCCAAACACCTTTGGTAAACCCAGGCTGGCGTTTTCGGCCAA
>DIYD01000278.1 GCA_002428905.1 Bacteroidetes bacterium UBA6063
ATGAATGTGCCAATTCTTGGATCTGAATATCAGGAGATTACAGTAGAAGATGAGTCGTTGGCGGGTTGTGTTTACTACCTAATTAGTGGCCATGGTGGCCCCGACCCGGGAGCAATGACAAAGAAGGACGGACACTATTTATGTGAAGATGAGTATGCATATGATGTAACCTTACGTCTGGCTCGTAATTTACTCAGCCATGGAGCCAAGGTATATGTTATTGTACGTGACAACAACGATGGTATTCGCGACGAAACCTACCTGGGGCATGATAAGGATGAAGTTGTTTGGTTTAAGCAGCGTATCCCTGTTAATCAGGTTCGACGACTGAAACAACGCACCAACGTTGTGAACGAACTGTACGAAAAGGAAAAAGAGAAGGCGAAGTTGCAAAAAATGATTGCAATCCATGTTGACTCTCGAAGTCAGGGCGAAAAGATCGATATTTTCTTTTATCACTTTCCTGGAAGCAATACGGGTAAGCAATGTGCCGATACATTATTGAGCACTATCGATGCGAAGTACCGTGAGCACCAAAAGAATCGTGGATACCGGGGGGTGGTTAAATCACGAGATCTCTATGTGCTGCGTGAGTCTAAGCCTTCCGCTGTATACATTGAATTGGGTAACATCACCAATACCTTTGATCAGAAGCGATTACTCATGGCCGATAACCGACAGGCGATTGCCAACTGGTTGTACCTGGGCGTGCATAAGGATGCGATGCGGGTTCTTGAGTAGATATGTAGATTCTTGGATATTTAGACTTGAAGATGGCTTGATGAGTTGACTATTGATTACTGACGGTTGACTTTTGGCATTTTCCAAGTTGTCATTTCGAGTGATTGGCCGTAGGACAATTGTATCGAGAAACGACAAAATTATTATCTCATACTTCTTGAATGAATTCCTAAGTATTTACTAGAAACCCTACCACGATCACTACAATCAGCAAAACGAACACAATGACACCACCCCAGTTGAATTCCGGGATGTCATCATGAAACTTACCCCTGTTCCGATATTTTTCACCAGATAGTGCCACCGATTAGGCCATTGACATTGAGTTTGACATTGAGTTTAAAGAACCTCCTTCAGCACCTTATTCACCTCCTCCGCCTGGGCCAGCGTCATCACATGTGACCCTCCTTTAATGAGGTAGTCGTAGCGCACGTTACGTATTGGAATTGTCTTGTCTTTATTGCCGTGAATGTGAATAATCTTGTCGCTGTGAGCCGTTCGATCCCAGTTAATGATCATATGCACAGCGTGTTTCATAAACTCCGGGTCTTTGTCGCCCAACATGGCAATGAAAGTTTCCTTTTCGTTATTGCGCTTAGGCTCTACAATCGGTTGAAGAAACAAGGTGCCTGATTTAATCATATTGCCCGTTACCACTTTTTTTAATGGTAGTTTTTCCTGAACCCTGTACCGATAGGGGAGTTCTTTAGCCGTTTTAGCACTGGCGATGATGATGATCTTTTCAGGATTCAGAAAGTCCGCCATCTCTGTTGCTAACATGCCACCCAACGACGTACCAATGAGGATAAAAGGCGAAGAAGTGTCAATTTGAACACTTAACTGACGGGCATAATCAGCCATGGAGCTTTTTTCTTTCGGAAGTACTAACTCAACATGGTGAACCGTATAATGCGAATCAAATGTAAGATTGTTGAATACACGGTTGTCAGTGCCCAAACCCGGAATGAGATAAACGTTCATTGGTTTCGCCTTTAAACAACCGAAGGTAAGGATAAAAAGCCCTACGAGGAGACATTTCTTCATGGCAGTTGGTTTACAGTGTGGATCGTATACTGCCTATACGGGATGGGATCAAAAAAGTTACAAAAACTTAATATTACGCTTCCGGAATCTCCTCTAAACTGAAATAAACAGGTACATCACGGTCTTTAAACCGTTGAACTTCCTGATCAGCTCCGTTGGATGAACCGCCTATGCGCAAGATGGCATCGCACCTGCGAGTTAACTCCAACGATAGCGGCATCATCACTTCATCGTACACGTGCTCACCTGTGGTTTCTATAATTGGCAAAGCAGCATTCACACCTATAATGGGTATATGCCCTTTCTGAAATACCGCATAAGCCGCCTTGTTCATGGCCTCAAGGTTTTGTTTCCATACAATAGGATCGTCTGAACCATGTCGGTATGGACCTGCAATCATTATCCACATAGTTACTTTCTTATTTCATTTGCTTCTGCAACCAATTCGTCGTAAGCTGTTTGCTCTTGAGCGCTAAGACTGCCACGGAGCAGATTGTCGCTTTCAAATGCATCGTTTTTTAGATCGTAAAAGCGCTCATTTCCACTATCGAAACGGATGAGTTTGTATTGGTCGTTTCGGATGGTATGACCTGAACGGTTAGGTGTGTCGTATAACACCTCGGCGTAAACATATTTGCGTGCTGTTTCTGCGTTGTTTGACGTAAGAGAGGCGATGCTCTTGCTGTCAGAATAGCTTGAGGCCGAACTGCCGGCAAACTGAGCAATCGTGCTGAATAAGTCAACCGAAGAGACCAGTTGATCCTCGTGCTCGTTCATTCGGCTTACACCGGCGCCCGAAATAACCATAGGTACGTGAATACCCCCTTGATATAAACTCCCTTTCGATGTTGTACGGTCATACGGTGCCTGAATCACCTGACCGGGAGTTCCATTGTCGCCCAGAAAGATAATGACCGTGTTCTCCAATTCGTTGGCGGGAATGTTGTCCATTAGTCGTCCAATCTCAAAATCCAGACTTTCCATCATAGCCATATAGTACGGTACCGGGTTCGCATTCACGCTAGCTGTATCGGAAGGCAGACTTCCCTGGCTGTGCATAGAATCTGGTGGCAGGTGAAACGGAGAATGAGGTGCGGTATAGGCCAACCAACAAAACCAGGGCTTGTCCTGATCGTTAATCCAATCAATGGCAAGGTCGGTAAACTTAGTGGTTACATACCCTTCATAGGTGCTGGTTTGACCATTCTCAGTAAGTGACCATGAATTATAGTCCTGAACGGCTCCAGTGAGTAAACCGGCGTAATATCCAACACCCATTTCGGTGGGCCGATTAGCATCTCTTCCAGACAAGTGCCACTTGCCTATTATGGAATGACTATAGGCATTTCCTGTTTGCTCATCAATGTAGCTCTGAAGACTTTTTTCGTCCGCAGGAATTGTTCCGGCATCCTCCACATTTAATACCCCGGTACGATAACCGTATTTTCCAGAAAGAATAGTCGCTCGGGTTGGAGAACAGATGGGGTATGACC
>DIYD01000003.1:0-744 GCA_002428905.1 Bacteroidetes bacterium UBA6063
AAGGGCCAATGCCCAAGTACGGTTTCTGTCGCCAGTAATTGGTATTATGAACGGCATAATTTTCTGATTTACAATAGTTTGAAATCTCATACTGCTGCCATCCATGTGCATTAATCTGTGCCTGAAAGTAAGCAAACTCCTCTGCAGCCTTCTCATCGTTTAACGGCTTCGCCTTGCCAGCCTTCACAAAGTGGTGTAAGGCCGTTCCTTCTTCTACGGTTAAGCTGTACGCGGAGATGTGATTAATGGGTAATTCAAAAGCATGCTTTACGTTATTTTTCCAGACCTCTTTAGGCATCGACGGCACCCCATAAATCAGATCCATATTTATGTCTTTGAAACCAATTCTGGCTGCATCTTCGATGGCCGCAAACGCCTGAATGGAGTTGTGCGACCGATTCATCCAGGTTAAATCATGTTGGTGAAAGGATTGCACACCTATACTCAACCGATTGATCCCAGATCGATACCACGTCGCGAGGTTATCTTCCGAACAATCATCCGGGTTCGCCTCAAACGTGGTTTCCGGCTGATCAATCACATCGTAATGGGTATAAATCGTATCCAGAATACACTGTAACTCCGATTCTTCCAGAACACTCGGCGTACCCCCACCAAAGTAAATGGTCTCAATCTTTTGCCCGGTCAGTTCCGACTTCCGTTGAACCAATTCCTCAGCCAATGCATGAATCATCTCTGTTTTCCGATTCAATGACGTCGAAAAATGGAAGTCACAATAGTGAC
>DIYD01000003.1:816-23822 GCA_002428905.1 Bacteroidetes bacterium UBA6063
AGTCACAATAGTGACAAGCCTTTCGGCAAAAGGGAATATGTAGGTAAATACCTGCCACGGTTGGCAAAGGTAGGGTGGTTTTATAATGTGGAAATATGTAAATGTGGAAATTAGCAAATTGAACAATTGGTTAATGTAGCAATGTATCAACTCCAACTCTCAGAATGGTACTAAAAGCATCGGTCTGAGCCCTAACAACGATTGAAAAAATCGATGTCACTTCGAGTGCTTTGCTGAAAGCAAAATGTATCGAGAAGCGGCGTCTTCAAGTCTCTGGGTTAGCATAATGGAGTTCACTCGTATTGGGCGTGGTGGGTCAATTAACACCTTACACTTCCCTCCTTTAGGTGATCACTGCCATCGCAAGCCGGGTTTTCAATGTGGAAATTAGAAAATTGAACAATTGGGCAATGTAGCAATGTATCAAGTGTTGTTCTCAGATTAGAACTAAAAGTAATGGCGTGAGTCTTAACAACGTCTATAAAAAAAGATGTCACTTCGAGTGTTTTGCTGAAAGCAAAATGTATCGAGAAACGGCATCTTCGTCTTTATTGTTTTACCACTATAACTTTCTGGGTTGTTGAACTGTTCGTGGTGCTAAGCGTGAGATAATAAACGCCTTCGCTTATGTCATGAGACAATAGATCAATTACGACTCTACCCCCATTTTCATCAACTACCCGACGGAAGACCAATCTTCCATCCAAGGCGTAACAGTCAACCTTATCACCAGCGCTGAATGCGCCCTTCACTAGAATTTGTCCGTCTACGTGCACCGGATTAGGATATATGGTGAGCCTGTTAAATTGACCCGGTTTTACAACCGATGAATTACCACAATCCTCGACATAATTCGCCAAAAACGTAGCCATGTTGGTGGTTCTGAGCCAATAATTGTCGATGGCATGACCTACCACCGATGCATTGGCCAGTTGTTGGGCACAGTTGGCCGTGTTAGACGTTTTATCAAATTGATAATCCGGTGCATTACCTCCATCCGACTTAATGCCGTCGATCATACGTTTAATTGCATTCGAACCATGAACGCGTGGTCGGTTAACAATTGCCTGGCAATTAAACGGAAACTGCTGGGCGCACGTACTAAATCCACCATAAACCGAGCCAAAATTGTACGGAACAATCAGATCGTTGGGTTGGTGGAACAGATATAAAGCAGGTTGATGTTTCGAGCTCTCAAAAATTGAATCGAACACCGCACCATAGAAGTTCCCTACGCCACGTATTGTGTATTTCTCAGTTACGTGTGTATTCAAATCACCTGAGAATTTACCCAGAGCCTTCCGGTCAAGTTGCATGCTATTGATGTTCGTGTCCAGCTGAAACTTCTGTATGCATTGTTGCTCGTACAAGCTATTTGGTGCACTAACCTTACCTAAGTCAGCAACCAAACTGTTTGTTATTTCTTTTTGATCGTCAATATATCCAACTCCTAATGAAATAAACCCGCCTGCACTGGTTCCGGCAACGAATACATTATTGGGATCCAGGTTGTAGGTTGTTTTCGCATCTACCAGGTAGCGAATGGCGCCATGCACATCCTGAATGGCCCGGTAGTACGCTCGATACCACTCGCTTGTATCGGCCATATTTAGACAATCCCAACTTGTGACGTTGCAATGAATGCGTTTACTCGTCTGAAACATGCCCAGTCGATAGTTCACCGATGCTGTAACATAACCTCGCTTTGCAAACTCCGTGCGCATGCGACGTACGGCATTATCACTCTTATCGCCCGTATAAAATCCACCCCCATGCACCAGGATCATAAGCGGTCTGCCACACACCGGAGGTGTATCGTTTGTTGGCACTGAAATATCCATATCTAGTGTGCGTTCATTCCCAGCAAAGTCGGTCGCTTTGCCGTATACCACATCCATCGATGAGGATATGCTGTAAACCGTGTCGATGTAATTCTGACTGTATACACATGCGTTAATACCACATATGAACAAGGTGGTAACAAGGTGTTTGATGCATTTTAGTTTCATGTTCTATTTGTTTGTGATGGATGCCCATAGGTATTTCGAAGCCAGACTGCGATAAGGCGCCCAGGCCTCAGCGATTCTATCAAGTTCTATTTTTAACGCTTTCTTTTCAAGCTTGAGGTTATACCAGTATTTCATCTTGGTTTGGATGCCCAAATCGTCAACCGGGAAAACATCCGGGCGATCCAATGGAAACATCAATACCATTTGCACTGTCCATTTCCCAACACCAGAAATCTGCGTCAGAAGCCTAATAATTTCTTCATCGCTTAACGGCATTAAGCCCTCAATGGTAATATCGTTTTCAAGGGAAAACGCTGCAACATTTTTGAGGTATTTGAGCTTCTGGCGCGATAGTCCAATAGCCCGAAGCTTCTCGTCACCGGTTGCTAAAACAGTATCGGCAATCGGTGCACCGTCAGGGAATAAATCGACGAAGCGATTCCAGATTACGTCGGCAACTTTTACAGAGAGTTGTTGTGAAACGATGGAATTGAGTAAATACCGATAGGTGTCTATAACAGGCTCAGGTTCAACGACATGTACGGTATTGGCAATAACCTTTTTCAATACCGGATCCATATTCCTGAGTTTTATAACAATCTCGCTATACGGCAGTTCCACGGAGTGAAGATAGGGAATTCCGTGTATTTCTGGTTAATTCGGTGATAACGGCGCGTCCATACCCATTGAGGTGTAAGCCCCAACTACCTTGTGCTTGACATTACACCTCAACGCGACGGGTATGATACACGAGGACTACCTTCTTCTATACTCCAAAATCGTTTACGATAAAGGAAATAGGTTGATTGGTATAGGCATTCACGTCTGCAATAACATCGTCAATAATGGTGTGAAACTGTGGGTCGGTTGTGACCGTTTTTAGTTGATTCAAATACGCAATAATCGCATCGCGTTCTGTGTTTCCATAAAGCACGTTACCGCTGGTTGGATCATTTAATAGTGCACTGAGCAATGGAACTATGGTGTTGCTCCCCAAATTAAAACCATCCTGCGCCATTTGGATGCTTATACCCGTTTGAATCAATGTTGTTCCCATGTCGTAAAAGTCATCGATATACTTTCTACCCTTATTCGATTTTACCAGAAAACTGTCTCTAAAATTGTAGAGCACAATATCATCTACGCTGCTTGCCACATTAAGCAACCCCGCGTTGATTAGCTGTTTCTCGATTTCGTCTTTGGGGCAATCCTTACTAACGTCGTGATAACAACTCCACCGTTCACCACCGCCCTGTGACTCCTGTGCAAGGCACCATTCGCGATCGTGATTTACCGGACAAGGAGCACCACAAATCTTGTTCTGTCTTTTTCCAAGCTTTGCTGACGGGTATTGTTTTTGGAACTCTTCACTAAAGATTTTTCCTCGTTTATATATCTCGGGAAGACTGTTCTCTTTAATCATAAGTAGCGAATGAACCTTAACCTCATAATTCTCAGTGAGATGCTTACTGATTTTGTGCAGATCGTTCGACGTAAGAAATTTCACTTTCATTTCTAACGATTTTATGCCCTCCACTTGTCCTGAGGCATTTTTCAGAAATACCCGGGTCTCCAACACCTCGTTTTTCTTGTGATACAGAATGCAACCCAACGATTCGGAAATCTCAGGTAGTTTACTATCCAATTTTCCGGTGTTCTCTGTGAAATAGCCGAGACCAACGAGATTAATGTTGCTCTGTGCAACGTAATCGGCCATACCAAGCGATGAAATAACCGCGTTCATCTCCACCTCGCTTAATCTGTTCTGTGAAATGGATAGCGCATTGCGTTCCTTGTCTACATCATCAACGTCATAGTATACATCGAACGGAATGGTTTTCTCGCTAAAATCAAGACTGAAGTCCCCGCTCGGTTCAATAGGAATACATGACTCACAGTTTGAAGAAGTCTTGTCGTTGCAACCAACGTAAAATGCTGAAGTTACACTAAGTAAAATTAGAAATAGATTGTTTCTCATGTTATATATTTTGAAAGTTGTGACACGCTGTTTCAAGGCTCTGCGCTTCCAAAAAGCCCTGAAATCCGTGCCCCAACCCGCTCAGTACATGAGTTGCTAATACCCGCTTTACTTCCTTAGCCGGTTCTGTCTTGACTAGACCAGCGTGTTGCATATTCCGGTTGGAGAACAACACCAATTGAAGTACATCCGAACGATTGAAGAATTGATTTTGGTTTTTCATCAACAAATACCTTGGACTATATGCCAGGTATTACCGCACGAATGACCTATCCAGATCACTACATGGCGATTGATCTACGACATATAGGTTACAAGGCCAAATATGCGAACGAAATATCGCCCAAAAATCTAGTTTCGTATTTACTTCGCTGACGGGCCAGAATACCTTTTAAGTGTGCCATTAAAGATGACAACTGCAATACAACTGCTCACCAAAACATCTTAATGACGAACGACTTATCGTTGGTATTTCTGTATTTCTTCTGAAATACCTACGAGGTATAAAAAAAGGGCTCCGTAGAGCCCCTTTCTTATCGACAATTCAAGAATCACTATTCCATAGCCATTTCACTACGTTGTTCAACTACTTCTACCCACCCGCCGGGTTGCGTAGCCAACACTGTGTGATCATACATGTTTTCTGCCTGAATAGTTGGTTGATAAAAGTACCCTTGATACGATGCCGTAAGCCTTACTTCAAATTTTCGTTCCTGGCCAGAACCAAGCCCAAAGTAGGTATACACCCGATCATCTCTAAAATCCTGGTGGTCATAACCAGACCCATTGCCCGACATACGAGTGTTCTCTATTTCCCACCCTACCGGAACCATGAACGATAGCGCCATCTCGGTTTGACGACCTTTAAGCGTGCCATTCTTCACCTTAACCACGGCTTTAAACTCGGTTCCTACTTCCAGCTTAGAAGGATCAATCTTTTTACCATGGTAATCTTCATACTGTACACTGAGTTTAAGGTTGTTTTCTACCTTATTTGTGTCTGTCTGCATCGGCACATACGATTTTAATACGCGTACAAAAAGCATGGACTCGCCCTTGTTCTGTATGTTAATGGTATGGCTACCACGCTTACTGTTTTGCTTTAACCTGTTTTGCACCAGCACCTTACCGGTGTTTACCGACTGCCCTTTACCATCAACCGCCCATTTATAAGTCATCGGTTTATTACCTCCCTGGCTTTTATAGAAGCTGCATACACTGATTAAACTGTAGGCCGTTTCCTGTGTACTCAGCCATCGGTTTGACGATAGATTCTCCGCAACTTCGCGTATAAGTCCGGCTGCTTTTACATCTTGTTTCATTAAGTTCAACGTCTCTAAAATCATCGCCTTATCTCTTAATGACGAGCCAAAGGTTGTACCATGTCGCGCATACTTAGGTGTCGTAATCTGTAAACCCTTTACAATCTGATCGGCTACCTCGGGCATACCAGCCATAGCATAAGCCGCGGCTAATCGCCATTGGGCAATGAACGATGTAGACTTATTCTCTCGCATTCGGTTCATTGAGGCCATATCGGTTCGGCCCGCAAGTACAAGTGTATATAGTCTGTATGCCTGAATATGATCGGCTGAAACACTGTTGCCCGGACTGAACTGTTTCGCTTTCAACTCCTGGTAATTCATCCAGTTGTTCAGGAAGTTCTGATTAACGTGGAAACCTTTTTGCTGGGCCAGTACCAGGAAGTGCCCTGCGTAATTGCTGCCCCATTCATTGCTTCCGTGGCCACCCGGCCAGTAACTCAAGCCACCATCGTTGCACTGAAACGAGTATAGTCTTCGAATAGCGGCCTGAATGTTTTCACCGGCTTCAAATTGTTGTTTCTCGGTTAAGCTTAACAAGTCCTCCAGAAATAGCTGCGCAAATACAGAACTAGTGGTTTGTTCTACGCATCCATGTGGGTATTGTAGTAATTCGTCCAATCGGCTATGAAGGTTCAGCGGTGGCAACGTAGAAACTTCTAATACCGCTCCATTCGTACCATCTAAACCGCTTAGCTTCACCTTCACCTCCTGACTTTTACCTTTTTCCACCACATAGTCTTTTGTATCGTAAACCGTTGGATTAGGTGTACGAATGGCCAAGTCTGTTGTTTTTGTAGCTACTTCATCTCCAAATACGGCTTTCACCTTCACCTGTGTAATCCCAACCTGTTCGCGCACACGGGCTTTGAAGAAGATGGTTTCATCGCCGGGTTTGGCAAACTCAATTACCTTGCTGCTTGAGCCTTCCAATATCAGGTCGTCACCCAGGTCTACAGATACTTCAACTTTCTTTTGCCCATCGGTAATGGAGAATACCGTAACCGGAATTTTGATCCGTTCTCCCGGACTCAACACGCGTGGAAGCGTAGGCAATACCATGATCGGCTTCTTCACCTTTACCGACTTATCGGTTTGCCCATAGGCGTCATGGTGCCGCGCGATTACCATCATACGCACGGCACCAATATAATCGCCCATTTTGATCTGATGCTTGGCTCTTTGCCCGGGTTTTAAATAAAAAGGACCTAAAAATTTCACGGCGGGCTTAAATCGATTTGCTTTATGAACAGACTCATCTACCGCTCCTGCTTCATCACCGCCTACACTTAATACGTTACCGTACTTCCCGGCGTAACCACCCATAACATCATCATACATATCCCAGGTTCGTACACCCAATCGCTGCTTTTGGTAGAAATGACCCCAAAGCTTCGGTGTTTTGAAATGTGTCAGATCAAGAAGTCCTTCGTCCACTACCGCCAACGTGTAGGTCATTGGTCTGCCTGACTTCTCGGCCACGTAAATCGTCTCGTTTCGGTCTGGTCGAATCTCATCGGCAACGGTTAGTTGCGGATAAAGGTGGCTTCGTTTATTCTCAACTTTGATCGGAAGGATACCGTACAGCCGAGCAGGTAGGTCATTATCCTTATTCTGATAGGTTTGCAGATACGTCACGTGCACATAAACATTCGGCGTCATGGTTGATGTTGTCTTAAATGTAAATTGGCATTCGTCTTTGGTACCATTCACCCAAAACTTCTTCAGTACCGATGAACCATTTTCAACACATACCAGTGCCTTGCCTTTTTCCGATGAAGGAACCGTAATCTTTACGGTTTCATTCACACCGTACGACTTCTTATCGCTGGTAAGCATAATGGTTTTGGCCTGTTTGGATTTGTTGCGGTTACCGCGTCTCCAGTAAGGCCAATCTACATAGAACACATGCGTTGATGTATGTTTTGATACCGGATCTTTTGCCACCATAATAAACCGACCCCAGTTTGGGTAGGGCAGTCTAAAACTAGACTGTGCAGCACCCTCTGCCGAAGTTGTTACAACGGTATCTACTACCGGAAATAGGCTATTGGTTTGCATGTATGTTGACACGTCGCCGTGGTTATCCCACCACCAGCGCCAGTCGATTTTGTACACTTTCACCTGTAGCTTTCGGCCGCTAAGTGTTTTGCCTTCGGCGTTTACATTGACCAGGTCAAAGCGGTGACGAGTGTCCGTTTCCAGACTATTGTCGTATGAGTTTGTAGATGTTGGTGGTTTTATACCCACGTAACTACCATAAGTCATTATGGGGTACGTGCTGTAGTCCTGAGAAAAGTTTCCTCCCTTTTCAAATACCTTGGTTAAGAAGTCCACTTTGAGAAAGCCTGGCGCTTTATCATTAAGTTGAAAATTTGGCTTAAACACGCGGTTACCTTCGGTATCGAGTTCACCTTCAGACAACACGATGTCGTTCTGATTGGCCTTCTTTGAATGGTCACGGAAAACATACCCTTTAAATGCCTTAAACGGGTGCGAAATACGTCTGATTCGTGCTTTTACATTGTACTTCAACCCTGGTGCAGGTGCTCCGTGTAACCAGTTCGCTTTAACATGTACCTCAGCTTGACGACTGGCGTGAATTACACTATCTGGCACGTTAATTCCAATTTTCAATCGGTTGGGTTTAACGGTTTCGATCGACAAGGTTTTATAGAACGTATTATTTCCAACAGAAACTTTGGCTGAATAATGCCCGGTTGGTGCGCTGGAAGCGGTTTTGGTTCTAAAGTCGTAGACGCTTCCTACCGACGAGGTCCGGGTATATTGCTGTACCACCTGACCACGTGGATTGGTCATGGTAAATGTAACTGGCACATTCTTAGGCAGCGTTTTTTGCTTGTCTTGCAGGGTAAAGCACAGGTATATACTGTCTCCTGGTCGCCATACACCGCGTTCGGTGTAAATTCTACCGTCAATTGGTGAAGTTCCATTTACGCCCTGAACATCAAACTTAGAAGTAGAGTTGTTTCTTCCATTACCCAGTTTGAGGTACCCCTTTTGATTCCCTGATGTGGCAACAACCATATACGCTTCTTCCGGAAGTTTAAACTCTGCCATTCCACGGTGATCCGTATAACCGGTCTTAATACGTTTGTTCTGGTACGTATAAAAATCCAGTCGTGTATTGACTAACGGGTTTGCACTTACCAGACTATTTGTGAACACATGCGTTTTGTCGTCGCCTCCTTTCTTCACGATCATACCAATATCGGAAGCGAGTACATTACGGCAAACGGAGCCACTGTAGTAAAACTCATAGTCACACGGTGTATATCGATTCAGGTTGTTATTCTCCCGATTATAGTACTCGTAGTACATACCATCGTTATCGATGCCCGGATTGCCACTATTTTCATCACACTCAAAGAAGGTGTATGAACTTCGATACCCCAGAAGTATTCGGTAAATCGCACCAGGCTCTTTGCTAATATAATCCTGGAGGTTAAGCGTGTATCTACCCCATTCATTCTCGCTTACCTTTTTGTTCTTCTGAAGGTCAACCTTACCAGAGTATATCTCTGTACCAACTCGAGATAACTGGCTATTCCCGTCCATGTCGTTTACCTGCAGAAACTGTGGTATGTTTTTCTCATAGATTTTATAAATCCAGATATCTACCGCTTTAAGAGCCATCGCCTCAAACGGGAAAACAATTCCATCCGCATCAGGTACAATAACACCTTTACCTACCAGGCGAAGTTTTGGCTTGGTTCGGTCGATATATGCGGTTCGGGCTACGTCTTTTTTCAGTCGGTAACCTGCATAGTTCTGGATGTGCTTTGAGCACCAAATCTGATGGTCTCCAACTTCGAGTCTTTCCTTTGGATATAGTGTAACCTTATTTCCATTCAGCTCATAGGTTTCAACAGACTGACTATCCAGTTGAATAAGTCCGATTAGGCTTTGCATACTGTTCAGACTTTCCGAGAAATATATGTCGATTTTCTGATCAGGCTCGTTTGTCACCTCAATATTCTGTAATCCGAAAATACCCATGCCTGCTAGCTTCACAGTCCGCACGTCTTCCGAGACAGATTGAAGAGGTTTGCCCTTCAGTTTGAAGGTTAATTGCTTATCGTACTCTCCACGTTGAAGACTATCAATCTGGAAACGGAACGTGTTTTCCGTGTGACCTTCCCAATCAATCCTCACCTTTTTCCCAGCCATGCTGGCAGACAGACATTTTTTAACGTCATCTAATTCTTCCGGATCTACGGTAGACACCGACCCTTTTACATATCGGTATCTCGGATTGTCATCTGGATAAGTCGAAATTCCACTCAGTGAAAGGCTTAAGAATTGCTTACGGGTTTCGAAACGGAATGGAAACTTTCGGAGCTCGCGTTTTAACTTCTTAATTTCACCCAGGTAGAATACACCATGAAATATAGTGCCTCGCGGTAAGTCTTCTTCTGGTGTGAACTCAATGGTTCGATCGTCAAGCCATTTAGCTTCGCCCTTAATGGATGGGCTAAACGCGATAAGGTCGTTGGCATCTATTTTGGCCCGTTTCTGAAACTTTACCGGTTCGGATAAAATCACATGAATTCGTGAACCGCGGTCAACCACACCGGATGTATACGCAGAAATGTGGTTTACAAATTCAGGTGAGTAAATAGGGATGTTTGCAGATTGGTTACAGGCGCTAAGCGCAAGTAATACAAGGATTGAAATTTTGATGGACAGACGCATAATTGAAAACTTTTAGTAGTTCAATTTTAAATTACGTCAAGCCTGTTTTCCGACTGCTTTAATTATAAGCGGGTCTTGATTTATTTTTCGTAATGGAATTTAGATTTTCTGTAAATCGGCTGAATTATCGCCCGTGGAATCGAATGGGTGACCTACTTTTTAGCGGTGCACTAAAGCCAACATTGATCACTAAAAAACTGTCTTTATTGAATGGGTTTCCGCGTATTCTGCCACTTGGGTATGTTGCGTCATTACCACGATAACTGAGGTCCGCAGATGCCTTACCTCGCTGAATTAATAGTTCTTCATAGTTGTAATAGTTGCCGCTTACATCATCAATGTAATCTGATGTCGTAATTCGATAGCCAAGTTCTACAAACCATGATGAATTAAAACCTGTTCCGAAACGCAGGCCACCACCTACTGGAACAGATGCAGCAAAAGCGCTGTATCTTTTCGTATTGGGTCTGAGACCTTGCCCTTCCGTGCCTAATGGCCTAAGTGCGATGTGCTTGCCTTCATAACTTGTTTTCGGATTATAATACACAGCACCGACTCCTCCGAATACATAGTACTCCCAATGGCTTTTGCGCTTTTTGGTGTGTATGCCAAACTTAGCTACCTTGAATTCGGTCAAGGCCTCCATACCAAAGATATTGGTTTGAAAACTAAGATTCCTTTTTTGAATGTAGGGGTTAAAGGAGTTGATATCAGCTTGTTTAAACCGGGTATACGAGCCCCCGACTCTAAAAGCCAACCAACGTGTTGGGTTATACCGCACACCAAGCCCCACATAGGCTTGTAAATTGCTAAAATCAAAATCGTCGTACCCCGCAATGGTTGTTCCGTTCAGTTGCTTCCCTCCCAGGTCGCCGTAAAAATGATTCACACCAAGGCTGTACCACTTTTCCAACACAGGTTTGTTGTAAAAATCGTATTGAGCCATTGCGAAAGAGCAACCGAGCCCTACGAGGCTAGATATGAGCAGTAGTTTCTTCAATACTTACCGTTGACCTAGTGGATTATCACTTTTTGTCGTGCAAAGATACCATCACTATTACGAAGCATTATCATGTAAATGCCAGATGGATAGGTGGAAGTTTGCACATCCAGTTGTTTTGTGGAAATGTCTATAGCCCGATTGTACATCACCTTTCCATTAATATCCATAATCTGGACATCCTGAACACCTTTATGATTCGACAGATATAAGGTAATCTGGCTTTCGGTCTGGCTAAACAAAACCCGGTTCTCCTCTACATCGTTTATCCCAATGAACTGACCTTTCATACGCAAATCCATCAGCACAGGCAGGTGGTCAGACATTTCATACAACGCATTGCTTACCTCACTCGGAACCGTATTGTTCGAAGGGTTCTTAATATCGCCGTTAAATCGACGACTATCCTGGCCCAGCGCCTTATAAGTACCCGGCACGTATTTTGCCAATCCGCTGGATAGCAAAACGGATTTACTGCACAAAATAAAGTCAAAGCGATCATCCATTCCTCCCCCACTGAAACAGCCACCTCTGGTATCACCAGAATGCGTGCTTTGTGTATGCAGGTTCGCATAGTTCGAGTTGTTATTCCAACTTCCCGGTGCATCTTTTGGGTCGTGAAAACGCATATCCTCCACGGGGTAATTTACGAGTTCCTGATAGCACTTTTCGCTGCTGGTTTGAATGTTAAAGTCTCCGGCAAACAGGTAATCGCGTTGATCGAAATTCGCTTTCAGGTACTCCATTGCTGCTATCGTCATTTGATGGCGTTGTTCTTTGTCGGCACTTGAAGAACCCGCTTTCAGGTGTGCAACAAATATGGTAAAGAAGGCGGTATCTCCACTTGATAAAGACCCTGGCCAGTTCATATAGAGGTTGTATACGTCGATGAGACGAACCAGGTCTCTACCACTGGTATCTTTGGCAATTTCATCCTGACTGTGAAGACGCACCTTGTTCTTATTGAAGAACAGCATGTTGGTTAAACTGCTAAATCCGTTGTTGCTGTATTCTGCCTGATCAAAGTGAGTGATGCCATCTTTGTTCAGGGCGTTGGTGAGTAACTTATTTGGGTTTAACCAATGTGCGCCCATTTCATTTACCACCAGAACGTCGGGTTGCACATGGGCAATAATCGTTTTTAGGTGACCTTCTTTGGCTGTTGCATTATTGGTGGTGTTGGTGCACTGTTGAGTCGTGTTCCGATAATTCAACAGGTTGTACTGCATGACACGTAGGGTATCAAGCTGTGCATAAGTCGAAACACTTACTCCAAGCAACAGCAGAATGGATAGAATTCGTCGCATGCCGCAAAGGTAACTGTAATGTAACTGGAAAGTGTTATGGCAAGGTTAGATTGAACCAGATTAACAGGCAGGCGACCTGCAATACATTCTACAAGAAGTTGTTACCTATGTTCCAGTCTTTTCATCAACTCAACAACACCGTTTTTAAGACCGGCATAGACACCACTGTCGCGCAAACCAGGAATGAAGTAGTTGTCTACCAATTCCCTGGTTTCTTCGTTACTCAAAATCGGTTCAATCCCTATACCATTTTGAATTCGTATGCGTCTTAGGGAAGACGAAACACCGATAAGAATACCGTTGTTAAATTCCTCCTTACCTACCCCCCAGTCGTTTGCTAATTGCAGGGTGTAGCTATCAAAGCTATCCGCAGAAGTCATTATAGTATCAATGGTCACTATGGCAATTTGTATCGTTGTTTTTTGTTCAAAACGGTTAAGCAGTTGGTTTAATTCATCCTCTTCTGCTTGAGTTAAGACTTGTTCAAAATCATTGACGAAACCTATGGGTTCTGGGTATTTCTCATCTACCTGATTCTTACTTGACCCACAGCTGAAGGCAAGAATAACGGTGAGGAAATACAAACTGATTCTTAGTACTAATCGTGTCATCTATGTTCCGAATTTAGAAAGTTGATGTAATTGGTTAGCAAACCTCTTATTTGCTTAGCGGCTACTGGATTTGCGGAGTGCACCTTAAACTCAAGGGATCTTAAATCCATTCCTGACTCATATACCAACCACTTAGCCGCAGCTAGACCATCGGGAGCAACTTTCCCGTGATCATCTAGTCCTAAATCGTTATCAAAACTGATGAAATCCGGCAAACCATTTTCGGATATATAGCGAACAAACTGCTCATAAGTCCGAACCACTACAAAATCCGTATCTTGTGATTCATAAATCATATCAACTGTTCGAATATCATCTAAAAAAAGTTTCATCTTAACGTTTTCAATTAGACGCTTTGCTGTCGATTTCGAGGCGTCCGTTGTTACTCAGTCGCGTATCAAAGCTTTCTTGTAGTGCCCTTGTGTAATCTCCCATTGGAAAAGTTGTGTCCAACTCAAAAGAAACAGAAGGTAATAATTTATGATAATCGTTATACGATGTATCCTTTAATAGCCTATCCCTAATAATCATCAAGTCCACCTTAATTGCATCTTTCTTACCACTCGAAATGTACTGTATTTTGTAATCACGTCCTGTTTGTGGTTCCCCCGAACCCCTCGTATTAAATAGTTCGATTTGCAGTATTAATAGGTTCATCAATTCAATGGTTTCTTCATCTGCGGGCTCATACTGATTCATCTGATAATATATGTTTATGGGGTACGGGTAGTCCCACCTATATCTGTAGTTAATTGCGTATCCATCTTTCAAATTATGTTGAATTATTTTGGCTAACATAATGGTATCTAGAGTTACAATGTTATCCGATAAAAACGCGCTCTTAACCCGTCTTACCTGCTTACTTGCTTCAGGCTTATACCATTTGTGCAGTACATGAACGGTGGTATCGTCAAACGAAATTCCATATTGCGTATAGGCACGTTCTATTTCATCCTCAATGTAAGCATATTCCGATTCGTAGAATTCCAGATATGGCTTGTTGATCAAGTCTTGATCAATGGTTGTGGTTTGCACTAGAGCATAAACTCCAACAATAGAAATCAATAATGAATACCCCATCCACTTCTCACACCTGTACAGTAGACGCATGAGATACCAATTTTGAAGAAAAACATACAACGGAATTAGAATTAACATTACGGCAAACTTCGTCGTGAATTCAAGATCGTTGTCATACCCGCCCAATCCTGAAAATAATAGCATAACTAATGTTCCGAAACGAATAACAACCAAAATAATCCACCAAAAAACCAATAAGGTATTTGTAGTAATTAGTCGCTTTATTAACCTTCTCCTTCCATGAGTTTCATATTTGCCATAAAGCCAAAACCAAGTGGTTAGAGACATCGCTAATGTAACCGATAGAGCAACATAGAAATAATTGTTGCGTTGAAATTCGCTTGTTGATGGAATATGAAGATCCCGCATAACACCAGGAGACCGAAAAACTTCTCTGCCATAATTAAACGCCAATGAAAGCACCACGGCCGTAAAAATTCCCACAATCAACCCTAACCAGAAACGTTTAACACCTATTTCCCGTATGGATATTGTTGGTTTCTTAAAGCGAATCTCAGGCATGAATTAAGTGGTTTATATAGGTATTGTGTTGGTTTATGATACTCAAATTTATCTGCTTGCCAATAAAAATACTACTTCATAACTTTTAGCATAGCATCCATTAGTTCGTCCAACCTTTCTCTACTCACCATCTGTTCTATCCGCTTGTAGTAAAGCCGATCCCTGGTCAGGCTGAAAAAATACAAGCCTTGATCTGCGATGTGCTCGGCGGCACGCATATCAATATCCTCATTCGCGAAAATGTTGATCTTACCGGCTCTCCGTCTCGTCTTCCAGGGCCGAACAACATTTGCTAAAGCGTTCAAGATGTTGGACCTCCTGTACATGCGCACACGCCTGGTTGATCGCGTTGGTATTGAAGCCGATATCGTTACAATGTTTGAATAAGCTACAGGCCTCAAACTCAAGGCCCAACCACGAGTATTCTCCAATCGTTTATGCACATGAATGGTAAAGGCATAGCCGTGTATCGTACCCGTTAAGTCAATAGACACTCCATAGGGGTTCAAATATCCCGAAACCTCTAAATCATGATCGTTGGCAAAAGCTTCCCACAACGTTTTGATCTCCAGAAAAGACCGGGTCAAAAACGTCGTTTGGTCAATATTGGGTTGTACGTTAATCAAGGACTACAATAATACTACGTATGGATTCAACAGATTGTTACACCCACAAAAAAGCCCCCTGACCTAAAGACCAGAGGGCTTATAATCATACCTAAAAAATCTTACCAGATTTTAATTCGTGTAGAATCTGATTTTACCATCGGCTTACCGGTACATCCAAAGGCTTCTTCAAACTGTGGCACGTTTGCCAGCGGACCCAATACGCGCTGTTCTGCAGGTGAATGTGGGTCGGTCAATATTCTGTTTCGTAATGTTTCTTCTGTTATGTTACCTTTCCAAACGTTGGCCCAGCCAAGGAAGAATCGCTGCTGCCAGGTAAACCCGTCAATCATTGGGTCTTCTTTGCTCTCCATCACCTTTTCAAGCGCCATGTAAGACAATGTAATCCCGCCTAGATCAGCAATGTTCTCGCCCAATGTCAACTGACCATTAACATACTCTCCGGGAAGTACTTCGTACTGGCTGTATTGATCAGCCAACTGCTGTGTCAACGCTTTAAATCGTTCACGGTCTTCATCGGTCCACCAGTTTTGCTTATTCCCATTCCAGTCGTACTTGGCTCCCTGATCATCGAATCCATGGGTAAACTCGTGGCCAATTACACCACCAATACCCCCATAGTTAATTGCGTCATCAAAGCTCGGATGGAAGAACGGTGGTTGTAAAATACCAGCAGGGAACACAATTTCGTTGCCACTCGGACTGTAATATGCATTCACCATTTGAGGTGCCATATGCCATTCGTCTTTGTCCACTGGCTCACCCAGTTTTTCCGACATTTCTTTGAAACCGAACAACGAAATATTGATCAGGTTTTGAACGTAATTATCCGATGAAATTTCCAACTCAGAGTAGTCTTCCCACTTATCAGGATAACCAATTTTATACGTGAACGACTCCAATTTCTTCAACGCTTTTTCCTTCGTTGAATCGCCCATCCAGGTAAGGTTCATGATGCTTTGTTTGTATGCGCCACGAAGGTTTTCAATCAACTCACTCATGTATTTCTTTGACTCTTCGGGGAAGTACTTCTCTACAAACAATTTACCCAAAGGCTCCGACAAGCTTCCATCAACTGTTCTTAAAATACGCTCTTTTCTCGGGCGCATCTCCTTAACGCCTCGCATGGTCGTGCTGAAGAAATCAAAGTGCTTTTTCTCGAATTCGTCGCTGATGCTAGAAGACCATCCTGAAAAAACCTTCCAGGTCATGTAATTCTTCCAATCGTCGATCGATACTTCCATCATCAACTTATCTAAGTCTTCATAGAAACTGATGGTACGAACCACAATTGTATCGGCCTTCGTCAAGTCTAAACCATCCAGAATACCTCGTACGTTTAGGTTAGACAGGGTGCCGTCAAACTCAGCCACAGCCATTTTATTATAGGTTTTATCCGCATCGCGAAGGTCTTTTCGATCCCAGCTAATTTGCGCAATCTTCGTTTCAAGATCCAAAACACGTTGTCCTGGATTTTCAGCTTCTATTCCTGCCATGTGGAAGATGTCGTTAATGTGCGTGACATATGCCGTACGAATCTCTTCGAACTTGGCATCTTCTTTAAGATAATACGACTTGTCGCCCAATGTCATTCCCGACTGGCTTGCATAGGTAATGTATTGCTCACTGTTCTCCGCATCTCGGCTTACATAAAAGGAAACCGGGCTACCAATACGTACTTTCTTCAAGGCAGAAAACTGTTGATTCAACTGCTCCAGATTTTCGATCGACTGAATCGCAGAGATATAGGTCTGTAAGGTTTTCAGTCCATTTTCATTCCGACCAACCGTGTCTAACGCCGATTTATAAAAATCTTGAATCAATTGAAGGTAACTTCCTTTTTCCGGGTTTTCGGCCTTCAGTGATTCGTCCAATATACCCTGGATCTTTTCCCGATTGTTTTCCGCAAGTATGTTAAAACTCATCCAACGGCCTTCCGTAGCTGGCACTGGGTTTTCTTTTTGCCAACTTCCAATGGCATACGTATAGAAGTTATCGCATGGCATTACACTCGAATCAATATTGCTTAATTCGAATGCTACGGGTTGATCTTCCATCTCTTCGGTCTTTTCTTCTTTAGGTGGATTACACTGCGTAAGTAACAACAACGCAGCACCTGTAATTATAAATTGCTTCATATTCTGTATTCTTTCCACTTCGTAGGGTCCATAAAGTGAAGTGGGACGCAAAATACATATAAAACCATTGCAACTAAGCTCCAATTAATCGGGCAATACAAACCAGATATCGAAAAAATACGTTAGTCTATCTGTAGATCGGTTTTTCTGACGTTAATTGAACGTAGAAAGCGAATGGTGGTTTTAGTTTAGCACTAATTTTGCTTGATTTGCTATGTCAGACAAATCATAACATTTAATACAGGGAATTATGAGAAGATTTATAAAAGTGTTGATGGTGGTTATACCCGTATCCCTAATCAGTTTTGGGTTTTACCTTAAAGAAGCCGATACCGGCGAGGATATATTGCTACGGGTTATCGTAGAAAACCTCGATCATATGCATTATAATCCGTTGAAAGTGAACGACAACTTGTCGGAACAAGCCTTTGACAACTATATGGACTACATCGATGGGAACAAACGCTTTTTGCTGGCTTCGGATGTGGACGAATTGATGTCTGATAAAACGAACATCGACGACCAAACCAAAACCGGTCGCTATGACTTCTTTAACCGTACATTAAGTATGTTGAACGGGCGTATTGATATGTGTCAGAAATTCTACCGTGAAATACTTGCTGAACCGTTTGATTTTACCAAAGATGAAACGGTAGAATTCAACGATGAGATGCCTTTTGCTAAATCGGAAGATGAGCTTCGTGAAAGATGGCGTAAATACTTGAAATACAACGTGATGACTCGTTTGGCTACTGCACAGGATGTGGAACTGGCGAAGCAAAAAGACAGCACCAATACCGACGAAATCAAGTCGTATGAAACCCTTGAAGAGGAGGCGCGTAAGGCTGTGCTCAAGAATCACGACGACTGGTTTGAGCGCATGGGTAAGTTGAATCGCAAGGATCGATTATCGACCTACGTAAACGCTATAACTACGTTGTACGACCCACATACCACGTATTTCCCACCAGCAGATAAAGCGAACTTTGATATCCGAATGAGCGGTCAGCTGGAAGGTATCGGGGCGCAATTGCAAGAGAAAGACGGATACATCAAGGTGAACTCCATTGTACCTGGTTCTCCTTCTGCGTTGCAAGGCGAATTAAAGGCGAATGACCTGATCCTAAAAGTTGCTCAGGGCAAGGAAGAACCAGTTGATATCGTAAACGCACGCATCGATGATGCCGTAAAGTTGATTCGCGGTAAGAAAGGAACAGAAGTACGCTTAACGGTTAAAAAACCGGATGGTACTGTTAAGGTAATCCCAATCGTTCGCGACGTGGTTCAACTGGAAGAAACTTACGCTAAATCGTTGATGATCAACGACCAAACGATGAAGAACGTGGGCTATCTTTATCTGCCTAGCTTCTATGCCGACTTCAATAGTAGAGGCGGCCGAACGTGCTGGAAAGACGTAAAAGAAGAGCTTAAAAAACTAGACGATCAAGGAGCAGAATCACTCATATTCGACCTTCGAAATAACGGTGGTGGTTCGTTGCAAGACGTTGTTGAGATTGCCGGATTATTCATCGATAAAGGTCCCATCGTTCAGGTAAAAGCGCGTGGTTATTCTCCACGTATACTACGTGATGATAAAGGTGGAACGGTGTGGGATAAACCCGTAATCATTATGGTGAATGAATTCAGTGCATCGGCAAGCGAAATTCTTGCAGCGGCTATTCAGGATTATGGCCGGGGTGTTATCGTTGGTTCGCATACCACCCACGGTAAAGGCACGGTACAACAGTTTGTTGAATTGAATCGCTCGCTTCGTGGTTCTAATTATCCGGATTTAGGTGCTTTGAAAGTGACCACACAGAAGTTTTACCGCGTTAACGGTGGTGCTACACAACTAAAAGGTGTTACACCAGATATCATCTGGCCAGACAACTACATGTTCATCAAAACAGGCGAGAAAGAGCAGGACAACAGTATGAGCTGGGATAAAATTGCTGCTGCCGAATATGAAGAAGTTCAAGGCTACATGACCAACTTCAAGCAAGTAAAGAAGTCGAGTGAAAAGCGTATGGCCGACAATGAAATCTTTGAAGCGATAGAAGACAATGCCAAGCGTTGGAAAGAACAACGTGATCAACACCACTTTACGCTTAACTTACAACAACACAAGCAAGAGTTGAAAGATAGAAAAGCGGTGAATGATGCTTACACCGCAATGTTTAAGCCTTATGAAGATCTAAACTTAATGGTGCTTGAAGCCGACAAAGATGCGGTTGAACAAGATTCATTGAAGTCGAAACGTATGGCCGACTGGAAGAAAAACCTGCAAAAGGATGTTTATTTGTACGAAACGCTGCAGATTGCAGAAGAACTCGTACAAACGAATGAATAAAGGCAGGCTTATACTCATTCCTAATTTTTTAGGAAATCCCAATCTTGACTTTCTACCTCCCTATAACCTGAATATCATTCATGGGCTAACGGATTTCATCGTTGAAAACGAGAAACCTGCACGCGCATTTTTAAAAGCGGTTCAATCGCCGGTTCATCAGAATGATTTTGAATTTCACCTCATGGGTAAACATGCTGATCGGGCTGATTTTCCTTCGTACCTGAATGCATGTTTACACGGAAACGATGTTGGATTACTGTCGGATGCCGGCCTTCCGTGCGTAGCCGACCCAGGCTTTGAATTGGTTAAAATGGCGCAGAAAAAAGGCATTGAAGTGATTCCACTTATGGGCTTTTCTTCCATCATGATGGCACTTATGGCTTCTGGTTTCAACGGACAGTCCTTTCGGTTTCATGGTTATTTGCCGCATGACAATCAGATCAAACGCAAAAAACTCAAACAGGCATTATCGGATCTGTCGCGTAACGAAACACAGATTTTTATTGAAACACCCTACCGCAATGCCGCCTTTATTGCAGAACTCAAACAACAATATCCGCCGCATACCCTGTTATGCGTAGCCGTTGATCTTACACTTGATTCGGAGTCCATTACAACAAAGCCCTTGAGCAAATGGTCCAACAACGAAAAACACTTGCATAAGCGGCCGGCGGTTTTTCTGGTTGGCATGTAAAACGATACCATTTCACTCTGATTAATGTATACCTTTGCCGCAAAACAAAAGGCTGGTGAACACACAAGAATTAATCCGTCAGATTCGAGCAAAAAAGAGTTATTTATGTGTTGGGTTAGACACTGATATTGAACGACTTCCCAATCATTTACCTAAGACCACCGATTCAATTCTTGCCTTTAACAAAGCCATTATTGAAGCAACTTACCCCTATGCCGTCTGTTACAAAATCAACACGGCATTTTACGAGCAATATGGGGCTGAAGGATGGAACATTATGGAGCAAACGCTTGAGATGATTCCAGACGAGTGTTTCACCATCGCCGATGCCAAACGCGGTGACATTGGCAATACGGGAAAAATGTATGCGAAGGCCTTCTTGAAAAACATGTCGTTCGACAGCATTACAGTTAGTCCGTACATGGGGCAAGATTCGGTAGAACCTTTCCTCGCATACGACAAAGTAGCCATCGTTCTTGGATTGACCTCCAACAAAGGAAGTCTTGATTTTCAACATATTACGTCAGAAAAAGGGCCGGTATACGAAGAAGTAATTCGCAAAGTTGCTACCTGGGGAACCGATGAAAACCTCATGTTTGTTGTAGGCGCAACACAAGCTGAAAAGTTGAAAGAAATTCGCGCAATTGTGCCAAACCACTTCCTGCTGGTACCTGGTGTAGGTAGCCAGGGTGGAAGCCTTGCAGAAGTCTCTGCTAATGGACTGAACAGCAACTGCGGTTTATTGGTGAATTCTTCCCGGGGAATTATATACGCTTCTAGCGGTGAAGACTTTGCCGAACGTGCCGCAGAAGAGGCGCAAAAACTCCAAATTGAGATGGAATCGTATCTTTGATGGGAACCAACCCATCAAACCATGAAAGAATCATTCCTACACTATGTGTGGAAGACCATCCATTTTGACACATTTAACCTAAAAACATCTTCCGGGCATCCGGCTGAGATCGTTAAACCGGGCATCCATAATCATCATGCCGGGCCTGATTTCTCGAATGCCGTCTTGCGTATTGACAACACCCTTTGGGTAGGCCAGGTCGAAATCCACATCAAAAGCACCGACTGGTATGCGCACAACCACCAAAAAGACAAGGCTTATGACAATGTAGTACTGCATGTGGTTTATGAACATGATGCCAATGTACGTCGCTCCGACAACAGCCTGATTCCGACTTTAGAACTTAAACAACACATTGATCAAGAGCTGATTACGAAGTACCAACACCTTGAACTTAGCCAGTCTGCCATACCGTGTGGTAACCTCTTTCGCTCAGTTCCTCCAGAGTTAAAAACACTGCACATCGAATCGATGGCCATGCAGAGACTTCAAGATAAGATTACCCGGTTTCAGGATCGATTGGAACAACAGCGCATGAACTGGGAATCCATACTCTACGAAGAAATCTGTTATTGCTTTGGATTACATCAGAACGCCTTGCCATTTAGCATGATGGCCAAACAGTTACCCTTACGAATTCTCCGAAAGCACGTAGATAACCCGTTGCAAATAGAGGCGCTTTTGTTTGGGACAGCAGGCTTGCTGCGCTCTAAAGCCAGGGACTTCTATGAGTCGTGCTTATGGGAAGAATATCAATTCCTTAAACACAAATACGAGTTGCGACCTATTGATGCAAGCCTATGGAAGATGCTCAGGATGCGACCTGCCAACTTCCCAACCATACGAATTGCACAACTAAGTCAATTACTGCACAAACAGGGTCATTTATTTGCCCGGTTGAGGGAAAACCTTAATCGTGTGCATGTTTCCAATATCCTAAAATGTTCTACGTCCGGATACTGGAACAATCACTATACCTTTGGCAAGGCAACAAGAATTAACGTGAAAACCATCGGACAATCGACTATTGACCGAATAATACTAAATGCTGTTGTCCCGGTATTCTATCGGTATGCATCGTACACCAATAATATTGGTATGCAGGAGCAGGTAGTAGAATTGCTTGAAGAAATACCGACCGAAAAAAACAAGGTCATCTCTTGCTTTGAGGCCCTGGATTTCACGCCGGAGAATGCACTACAGAGTCAGGGTTTATTGCAGTTGCACCAGAAGTTTTGTACTTTTAAAAAATGTTTGGATTGCGGCATCGGGCACCGCATTCTAAGACAAAACGTACCACATGAAACAGAAATTCATTAATACCTGGAAGTTTATCATCGAACAACGGTTCTTTGGTGTGTGTACGTACCTGGGTGAAAAGCTGGGTTTACAAGATTCGCGTATTCGTCTGTATTTCATCTACTTATCGTTTATCACCTTCGGATCTCCGGTATTGATTTATCTATTTATTGCCTTTTGGATGGAGATTCGATCTAAACTACCACGCAGAAGGCGATCTGTATGGGACTTGTAGTTGTACGATAAACAGGTCATAGCCCCGCACCACGCCGAAAAACAAGCGGCTTGTACCACTGTAAAATCTTTTGTGAAAAATTATGTTTGATGATGCAACCTTTTGCAGTTGACATCGACTAATGGGTAAAGGTAAAGAATTGGCAACCGAACAGGACATTATATCTGCCTGTATTGACAATGATCCACGTGCCCAAAAGATATTATTTGAAAATTATGCTCCGAAGATGTTAGGGGTGTGTGCTCGATATTGCTCAAATATGGAAG
>DIYD01000003.1:23878-41250 GCA_002428905.1 Bacteroidetes bacterium UBA6063
TATGGAAGACGCTAAGGATGCGCTCCATGAAGGTTTTATAAAAATTTTCAGACTGATTGGAAATTTTAAGGGCAATAGTACGCTTGAAACCTGGATGACCAGACTGATGATTAACACCTCAATCGACCACTTCAAAAAGAGCATTAAGTACGTCCATTACGAAGACCAGGAAAAAGTTTTGGAACACAGCGACGATGAAAAATCGTACATAATTGAGATAGAAGAAGATGAAAAAATAAACATGGCAGACCTTTATGGTGTTATACAACAACTACCCGATGGGTACCGACTTGTATTTAACCTGTATGCCATGGAAGGATATTCGCATCAGGAAATTGCGGATGAGTTAAAAATAAGCTTAGGTACATCGAAGTCGCAATTGGCTCGAGCACGTAAGCTTCTGAAGAAACTAGTGAAAGAACAATTGAACGTTGGCTAAGGATAAGAAACATATCGACGATCTGTTTAAGGATCAGTTTAATGGCGGCCAGCTTCCGTTGGATGGAACGGAGTGGGATAAGCTTTATGCTGAACTGCACCCAGGCAAAAAGAGACGTTTTGCCTGGTGGTGGTGGGGTCTTGCCCTTGCAGTTGTTCTTGGCGGCACCGGCCTTGTTTATACGCTCACGCAGAACGATGATGTTACAGTAGTCGCAGGGAATGACAATTCCAATAACAATAGTAATGTTGGAGAAGGTATAAGCAGCAATGGCGGTTCTAACGCGTCTTCACCAGAGCAAGAAAACGCAAACTCAGGATCAACTTCAGCTTCATCTTCAACTTCCAATGGAAGTAAGAATGCGAGTGAAGAGATAAATGGGAACAATGGCTCAGCGGTGTCTTCACCAGGGCGAGAAAACGCAAATTCAGGATCAAACTCAAACCCGGGTGCAAACTCAAACACAAATCCAAACTCAGGTTCGAGTTCGGCTTCAACTTCGACTTCAGCATCAACTTCTGATGACAAGGGTACTCCTAACGTTGAAAAAATCGTGATTGACAGGGATAATTTGTCTGGAGTCAGAGGGGAAGTACAAGTAAGCCCAATAGAGAATGTTAACCTACCGGTCAATAGCATCTGGCCTTTGGCACAGAAATACATAGGGCCGTTCATGATTCTTCGTGATACTGCTGCGAAAAGCTCAAACCGTACCTGGATCGACCCGTATGTTGGATTTAGTCTGGGAGCAACCAACTATGCGCAACAACTATCATCCAATGATCAGATATACCTGAGCCGACGTCAATTGAATGAATCGAGTGTTGTTTTGCCAAACTTCTCCTTCGATATAGGAGGCGAATACAAAGGCATAAACTTCCAGTCAGGGCTGGGTTATGAAACCAAAGGGCAAACAAATGCAGCACGGTTTAACTATGTGCTGTACGACTCCATTCCGCATAGAAATACACAAGGTGATACCATAGGTTGGGCACCATGGAACTATAGAGATACAACTATTGACCGCCGATTAGATAATCCAAGATATTCGTATATTACACTTCCGGTAAATGTTGGTAAATCCTTCCATTTAGGCTATACCGATTTTACGCTGGATGTAGGAATAAACGGTAGCGTACAGTATCTGGTGCAGGCCAGAGGCTATATCCTGTCTCCTCAACTGAGACCAGTCAATGTGCAGCAGTTAAACGGTTTTAACCGTCTAAATCTCACTTATGGTGGATATCTTGGAATGGGATACGCCGTGTCTGATAGGCTCAAATTACAATTGATAACCCGTTATAATATTGATGGTAGAAGTATGATAAACAACACCGGTACACAAAAGATGCAAGGCTTTGGTGGTAACCTATCGGTACAATTTAAGCTCAAAGAATAATGAAGAAAATCAGTGCTCTATATATCGTTCTAACTTGTCTGGCATGTAGTGCTGTTGGTCAGATAGCCCGTCCACTTAACAGTGGTTTAAGGTTTATACCAAGAGTGATGACCACACATGGTAAAGTTGTTTACGTTGCATACCGAATTAAAGGAGATAACGTCAATGGCAACACCTTCGGCATTTCAGCCTGGGATGGTAATCGTTGGCTAACCTACCCCACGTTCGTTTGCGATACCGGTTCGTATATCTCTGCCTTAAAAGTGTATAAAGACGAGTTGTATATCGCAGGAAAATTTACGCGATTAACAGGCGCTGATAAGCCGCGGAACATTGTAAAGTTTAAAGACCGCAAGTATCACAGTCTACCTCAGCTTTCGACGGGTGCTACCAAGATTAACAGCTATATAAATACCCTATCGGAATACAATGGAAAACTGGTTGTTGGTGGAAACTTCAACAACACAGCTGTAGCCGGAGGAATACACCTGGCCTTCTTTGACGGAGACAAATGGGTATCGTCTAACATAAAGGAACTGGAAAATGTTAATGGTCCGGTATTAACCGCAGTGGAATACGATAAGAGGTTATATATAGGCGGACTGTTTTCTAAAGTTGGTTTGACCAAAAGTCAGTTTCTTGCGCAATTCCAGAACGGTGAAATTGTATCGTCCGGACTGAATGCCGTCAGACCTTCTAAAATGGTTACAACCGATAAAGGTGTATTCATATTAGGTTCTTCCACCGGAGGTGTGAGACCTAATCAGTTTTTTAAGATGGTAGGATCAGTTCCCAAGAGCATTTTAGGTGAAAACATGGAAGCAGTTTCTGTTTCTGATTTCACTTCAGACGGTACAGTTCTTTATGCTTCGGGTGAATTCAGGTTCAAAGGATCAACAGAGTCTTATAACCTGGTTAAATACGAAAACGAACGATGGTCGGCGATGGGTTCTGGAAGTCTTCCCTCAATCACACGAATTTTACCCTATGGAGATTATCTGATTCTTGCTGGTTTGTTTAAGAACTACGACGACCTCAGGCTGAACTACATTGCTAAGATTGCGAAAGCTCCTAAACAAGGACTGCTAATTGGTCGGGTTTATTTCAACAAAAATCAGGACTGTGAATACCAGAACGGTGACGAGCCGTTGAATGACCGAGCTGTAATCATTAACCCTGGAAACGTTATGGTTCGTCCCAACACAGAAGGGCTGTTTATGGCATTTCTTGAACCCGGAACGTATGAGGTCTCCGTAGCAAATCGCCGGTACTGGGGTGCTTATCCAGGATGTGGTTCACTGGCAGAAAAAGTGGAAGTGAAAGCGGGGCAGCGTACCGATATGATCAACTTCGCACTAAAAATGCAAAGTGGTATCAAAGACCTGGGAGTTAAGCTAACATCGACAACTGGCCCCAGAGTCAAGGCCAATAACAAGCAACTCTACCAAATCGATTATACCAATTACGGATCAAACGAGGTGATACGAGGCACGGTTAGTCTTAAATTCGACAAGCGCTTGAGTAACCTTCAGGCCAAACCCGCACCTACACAAACGTTTGGCGACTCCGTGGTTTGGGATATTAATTCGGTTTATCCGGGTAGATCGGGAACCATTCAGTGTTTGTTTGATCTAAGTGGTTCAACAACAGAAGATCTGGCGCTCACCGCCAATATTGCACATCAAAAATCAGAAGACGATAAGTCGAATAACCAATCGAGTCTTACCCAGGAGATTGTGGAAGAAGACATCGATATTCACAAGTATGTGAATCCAGGTGTTACCTTCAATGATACCTGTTACATCAACACCACAGACGACGCTATTGAATACCAGGTAACATTTGCGAATTACACCACCGACACGGTGCGATCTGTATATGTTATTGATACCATTCCACTTAATGGCAACATTACGTCTATTGATGATATCGCCTTTAGCCATAGTATGGTAGATGCATCCTATCCAGGACCTCCGTTTTCGGACTACTATGTGCTGGTCTATAAGTTTGAAGACATTAACCTGCCTCCAAATCCGAATCGCATAGGTGAAACAGTAGACGATAAAGGTTTTGCGCTTTTTCAGTTGCGACTGAACGGTGATATGAATGACGGACAATCGTTTAGCAACACAGCGACGGTAGAATTTGATTATACGTTTGAAAAGCGGACCAATACCGTAATTGCTATGGTAGATGACGAGCTAAGCTCGGTAGCCAGTCGACCAAAAGTTGTTGATATGGACGTTTATCCAAACCCCACTGATGGCTGGATTACGATTTCGAATGAAACGGTTGCTCCACTTGCCGAAGTAGAACTAATTTCTCCAACGGGCCAGTCTGTCCAGCATTTACACGTCGGCATGGACAACCGTGTGGATTTGAGACATTTATCGCAAGGAATTTATTACCTGCGTATCCCCGGTGGTGCGGCAACCTATGTTGCAAAAATCGTAAAGCTGAATTAGGCAATTGTTTAATTAAGCAATAGACGATAGAATAGCTGTTATTTCGAAAGTCAAAACAAATGACTTTAAGAGTTTAGTCTTGATGCGTTGGGAAGCTACGTCGTTAATTAACAATCAATCAATGAACATCGCTATAGGACTGCGTAATATGTAGAGTAAGGCGCCAGTTTCAGGATAATCTCTCGATACATTTTTGTCGTACCTCCAAAAACACTCCAGATGACACATTGGTTAAACCTGTGATATTTTTCTTAGCATGCTTAGATCAGTAGAAGCCTGTGTAGTTAAGTAGAAGGCAACTTAACGCAATTGGTTAATGAATCAGAGGCATGGTTATTACCCTTAATTCCTACAATTCACCCCTGTGAACCCATATCTTAGCGTCTAAAAATCTAAGAATCTAGAAGTCTACCACGGCTACCCCTCTTGCAATACCCGCTTTACAGACTCCGCTGTATCGAGTACCATTTTATTGAACTCAACGGGCTTCCAGTTGAACACCTTTTTGGTTTCTGTAATGTCGCCATTGTACTTCTTACCTAAATACGGCAGCATACCTTTCATTTCGCTGTTGAAGTTTGCCAGGAGTTTGACCAGGAAATTAGGTGCTACCTGGGTACTCACTTTTTTATACCCACTCGATTTCAGCAAACCAGTAATCTGCGTGAATGTATAGGCAGATTCCGACGCAACAATAAATCGCTTGTTGGCCGCCTTATCGTTCTCAAGTGCCTTTACGTGAATTTCGGCAACATCACGTACATCACTCATATTGATGCTCGCATGAATCATTTGCTTGAGTTCTCCGGTAATGAGTCGTTTAAACAACGACATAGACTCACCGGAGAGATTATTGGAAAGTGTCGGACCATAAACCGGGCCGGGATGTACCGTAACCAGTTCCATTTCTTTACTACTTACAAAATCCCAGGCTGCTTTTTCTGCAAGCGTTTTACTTTTCAAGTAAGCCGTGATATTTTTGGCACTAACGTCTGTCCAACTGGTGTGGTTGATGTTCTCATCTCCCTGCAAATTGCCGAGCATAGCAACCATGGAAGACGTCAGAACCACGCGCTTAATTCCTGCCTTTTCTGCAGCTTTGAGCGCCCGCAACGTTCCTTCAACGGCCGGCTTAATCAGTTCATTTTCATCCTTAGGTATTTTGGAGATAAATGGAGAGGCCACGTGCATAACAAAATCACAACCTTCGACCGCTTCGTCCCATCCATCATCCTGGAGTAAGTCCAATGCACAGTACTCTAAATTACCCTTAGGGTCTACCTCTTTACGAATATCTGCAGTGACCTTATCTGCCTTGGACAAGCTTCGGATCGAACCGCGAACAGCGTAACCATTTTTTAATAGCTCCACAGCACAATGCTGACCAATGTAACCCGATATGCCTGTTAATAATACCTTTTTCATTTTACTTTTAATTTGCAAGCAAAAATATATTTATTACTTTTGTTATGCAAGTAATAATTGGATTTATGAAGAAAACCTTTCGATGTGCATGTCCGGTCACTTCTGCTTTAGACATTTTCGGAGACAAGTGGTCGTTGGTGTTGGTTAAGCAAATGCTTTTTGAACACAAGAGCACGTTTAAGGATTTTGTAGAAAGTCCGGAATCGTTTGCCACCAACATCCTATCGTCCCGCTTAAAAACACTCGAAGAGTTTGGCATCATCGAAAAAACCCAGCTTCCCAATAACCGGAAAACCAACATTTATAGCCTAACGGAGAAAGGCATGTCGCTTGCACCCGTGCTTCTGGAGTTGACCCTCTGGGGCAGAAATAACCTACAGGAGTCTAACCCGAACCTAAATGTTGATCCACAACTCGATCAGGTTGAAAATAATAAGGAACATGCGTTCGCATTGGTCATAAAGAACTACAAGGATTACAAACAAGCGGTGCTGAATGGGTAGCCTTCGCCATGTGGGAATTGGTCCTTTAACCAACGAAGCGACTAACCGCGTCACGTTTGGTGTTCTTTGGAAGCACGAGAAAAAAATGTATCTAAATAGAGGTCTGGCTCACACTCATCGACCAAAGTTTGGCAGCAAGACTGTGGTCACGGGTGGATGGTTCCGTTAGCTTTCCGTTTGGCCCGAAATACCCTCCGCTACTTTCCTGATTCTGCGGTCCCATCACAACGGCCAACCACCTTCCCACCTTTTCTTCAGCAGGTCCTGCACCTGGTGGATTGAAGCCTGTTTTAGCCAGGAGGTCCGTTTGTACAGCACCGGGGTCTACCGCATATGAAGTTAAAGACGACCCCCGAGTACGTCGTGCGAGTTCCTGCGTAAACAGCACATTCGCTAGCTTGGATTGGCAGTACGCCCTCATCCCATCAAAACCATTTCTAAGGTTTATGTCGTCAAAGTGGATTTTCCCTGCTCTATGTCCACTCGAAGAAATATTTACTACCCGAGCATCAGTACGTTCGATTAGACCGGGTAGCAGGCGTTGTGTGAGAAGAAAAGGAGCCAGGTAGTTTATCTGCCAGGTGAGTTCAAATCCGTCTTCCGTTTCGATCGCTTTATTCATCCAAACACCAGCATTGTTCAGCACAACATCAATATTCTGATTTGTAAGGCGGTCCGCCATTGCACGAACTTGGGTCAATGAACCGAAATCGGCTATTTCTGCCCGGGCATATCCTCCCGACGCTCTTATACCCTTCACCACCTGTTCACATTTCGCACCACTACGCCCATGAACAATTATCTCGTGATTGGCATTAGCAAGTGCCTTAGCCGATGCTGCTCCTATGCCAGCAGTTGCTCCGGTAACCAATATCTTCATCGCTTTATGAATAAGGAATTTTGATTCTCGAAACTAACAAATTTTGAATCAGTGCAATACGAAACCTTGAGGTACCTGCGCAGTACATTGTCTAAAATCAATGTTACCCAACATACACCAGGTCCCATCGACATCTTCGTGCTATTCATATTCATATTGCCAAGTAGTTAAAGACAATCTCATATCTTTGATAAATGAAGGAATACTAACAACCCGCTTAGCCTTATCGTTGTACCTCATTGAAAAATGGACTTAGTAGAATCACAGATTGACATATTCGATATTAAAGATTTTCCGGGTTTAGATGAGATTCGTAAGCTAAAGAGAGGGACATACCTCAAAATAAACTTACTTGATTCAGCTCAAATACACCAGCAAGAAAAGGGAGAACAGCTAAGAAGGGACCTTCCAGATTTCTCTATAGGGATTCACATGGATGGTTCAGAAATCAATGTGACGAAACTAATTACCGATGAAGAAATTCTGGAGCATCAAGATTTCTTCGAGCACTGCGCAAAGGAATATAGTTTATTGGGTGAAAGACTAATTAACGAATTCACTGTTGCAAATGGAATTCCAGACTACGATGGTTTTCCGCTTAAGAAACTCAATGGATACATAGGAAATAAGAACCATAATCCAACAGGTGAAATGGGTGACTGGGACTACCATTTTCATGGGTTTCACTGCACATTTACGCATAGAATCACAAAACAAGAAATCGAAGTCCCGTTGACTTATGGCGAAGAATTTGGAGAACTTGACCCTTACTTTTTTTCGATCTTTATAAAGACAACACCAGAATTTCAACCATTGCCCGTGCATATTTATGAGAACTATGAAGATGGTAAGAGAATTCTTGAAACTATGCATCGACTTGGGAAATTTGAGATAATCAATTCAAATCTGGAAGGTCGTAAAGGTTATGTCGTAAAAGATCGAGTAAAAAAAGAGGTCAAACTACTGAAAAATGCGATTGAATCCATTATGGTTGAACAAAAGATTATAAAGAAGCAACCCAAATGGAAACGTTGGTTTAAACGAAAATAGCGAATGCTCAACGCATTGTATAAGGCGCTTATCTGGCGAACACCATACCCAGAACGATAGCAACATCTACCCATGATATTTAACAAGGATAAAAAACGAAAACAAGCTGTTGTAGATTACTTCAACTATTTAAATGCTGAAGTTCTCCCCAAAGATTCGGATTCGGAGGTTGCACAGTCCTTGGATAACGCCTACACCTTAGGACTGGAATTCATTGAAAACAACGAGTGTGGGGTGGCTTTTGAAACGATCTCCGAGCAGTTGGTAGAACACTTTATTATTCTGGACCAGCAGGGGATTGAGTACGCTAAAAAGGTAATACAGCTATGCAAATTGGATACCGAGTGGGAATATCACCTTAGAAGAATTGAATCTCTCGGCTACATAACAGGCAGTTGGAAACTAACCAATGCAGAAGAGTTAGCACGGGAGAATAAATACACCTATTACAAACCAGGTAGATCCTTAACCAATCAGCTTAAAGTTGGGAATATTGTAAAAGTGACTTTTGAGTTTAAAACCTCCAATAAAACTCATCCTTTTGCGGAAAGCATGTGGATTGAGATTACCGATATCACTGACGGTCATTTTACTGGTCATTTGGATAATAGCCCGTTCTACATTCATGACCTGTATGCCGGTGATTTAATTGAGTTCGAGCATAAACATATAATCGACCATGATTTAGATGTCTCAGAACCTAACCTGGTGAGCAAGTATATCAACCGGTGTTTTGTTACCTCAAAAGTTTTGAAAGATAATCATGAGGTACGCTACCTGTATCGAGAAGAACCCCTGGAAAAAGACCCAGAAAGACATTATGAAGATACTGGTTGGAGAATTCTGGCCGGAGACGAAACGGATGAATATATGGACAATGCCGACAACATTCATTTGGTTTCCCTTGGTGCCGTGTTAGCCCGAGACGACTCCTTTATTGATCTCCTTGACGCACCAATTGGATCCGCATTTGAAAAAAATGAAAACGGAGATTTTGTGTTAATTCAACAGGATGAATAGACGGTACGCCTCCTAATAAATGCGCACGAACAATCTCTCGATACATTTTTGTCGTACCTCCAAAAACACTCGAGATGACAATTGGGTTTGAGTCAAGACGGTGTATTGCATGAAGAAACCAAAACATGGTAGAACTGTTGTCTCGGTTTCCTATTTAATCTGGGTTTGTATTGCTATTTCTATTCCTCCTCCCTTGGACGCTTCACTTCTGCCCTCACTAGCCATCAGGGCTCTGGTTCTAGACTTCCAGCCGTCTCAGATCTAAACATCTCCCAGTCTCAAAACCATCCTAAAATTCACCAATACTTCCCCATTACGTTCATTTTTGTTTTCACGAATAACTTTTAACGGTTTATATTGCTGATTATAATTCTCCGTCAACCCATGAACTCAATTAAAGAAAGCCTAAAATACATCATTGAAGCCCAAAAGAATATTGGGTATCCAATGCCGAATTTTCTGAAACCTGGTGCGACAGATCAAGAAATTGAAAAAGCCGAAAGGGAAACCCAAATGAAATTTAATGACGAGTTGAGGGAATTATTCAAATCAATAAATGGCATTCGCGTCAGAGACGAACCCCCCTCAGGTTTAACAGGAATAATCCCTATTCATGACTTACTTGGTCTAAAAGATGCCGCTGGTTATTCTAGTCTTATGGATTGGGAGAATCATGAACTTGTTTATTCTCCTCGTTTATCAGGGCATAAATTCTTCCCATTCCTTCATGATGGTGGCGGAAATTGTTATTGGGTTGATCTAAATAAAGGAAGCGAGAATCATGGGAGGTTGTATTGGACCAATACCTTTGGCGATGAACCGGGGTACCTGTTTAATTCCTTAACAGATTTCTTCAACGCAATCAAAACAGGGTACAAAAATGGAATCTTTATGCTGGACGAAGAAGGTTATCTCGATTGTGACTACGACCAGTGGGGTAAAATTTGCCACGACTTAGACAAATCAATAACATACTGGAAGGAATATGTCGAAGAATAATAAGTAATACCAGATATATGGCCCAACCTTAGACTCTTCTCCTCCGTTTTAATATTGCTCTGATTTGCTGTGGTGAACCACCGTCTTGCATCTCGACATCTAAACATCTCCCAGTCTCAAAACCATCCTAAAATTCACCAACACTTCCTCATTGCGTTCATTTTTGTTTTCACGAATAACTTCAAAACCCTGCTTTTCGAAAAAAGGGCGGGCGGTGTGGCTGACATCGGAACAGAGTTCAGAGGAAGTGGGCTGAGCATAAGTTCTTCTTCGAAGCTCTACGAAGAACGTAGCAAGGAGCGTATCATATAATGCTTGCGCGATGCCTCGACGGGTATACCTTGGATGAACATAGAGAAAGTCAACATAGTTCTTGTTCTCCAGCGAAATGAAACCAACAATCTTGCCGTCAATAACCGCCACCCAGAACTCCTGATTGTTCATGGCTCGCTCCCATCGTTCGGAATTCTTTGCCGATGCCGACCACGCATCACGCTGGGCCTGAGAATAGTCTTTTGCTGCAGTTTGCTCTATCGCCTGAACAAAGACTTCCAACATCGCGGGTAAATCGGCTTTCGTAGCTGACCTAATGTGATATTGCCCCTCCATATTGTATACAAATTTCAGTCATAATTGCCGGCTTTCACATGGCTAAAACCGATTATCTTTGCCGCAAATCTGAAAAGCATGTCTTTTACCCCAAATTTTGATCTTATCGAAGAGTTGAAATGGAGAGGCCTCCATCATCAGCATATACCTGGCGTTGAAGAAGTCCTGAACAAGGAACAGGTGACCGGTTATGTAGGCTTCGATCCAACAGCAGATTCACTACACATCGGAAACCTGGTGCCGATCATCTTATTGGTACACCTGCAACGTGCCGGACACAAACCAATCGCACTGGTTGGTGGTGCAACGGGCATGGTTGGTGATCCATCGGGTAAAAAGTCGGAGCGGACTCTACTTGACCTCGACACGCTCAACCATAACCTGGAGTGCCAGAAGAAACAACTGCAAGCCTTCTTGAACTTTGAAGGAGAAAATGCGGCTGAAATGGCAAATAACTACGACTGGTTTAACGGCATGGGCTTTTTGGAATTTATCCGTGATGTGGGAAAACATATAACGGTGAACTACATGTTGGCCAAAGACTCGGTTAAAAACCGAATTGAAGACGGTATTTCATTCACAGAATTCAGCTACCAACTGGTGCAAGGCTACGATTTCTACCACTTAAATGTGAACCAGAATTGCAAGCTGCAAATGGGTGGCAGCGACCAGTGGGGGAACATCGTTACCGGTACGGAACTTATCCGTCGTAAAGGCGGTAACGAAGCATATGCTATTACGGCTCCTTTATTGACCAAACCCGATGGAAGTAAGTTCGGTAAATCGGAAGGCGGCAACGTTTGGTTGGATAAAACCAAAACAAGTCCGTATCAATTCTATCAATTCTGGTTGAATCAAAGCGATGACGAGGCTGCAAAGCTGATCAAAATATTCAGCCTGTTAGATCAGGAAACGATTGAGGGTATTATAGCCGATCATAAAGGCAATGAACACCTTCGAGGTCTGCAAAAACGACTTGCCGAAGAAGTTACACGTTGGGTACACGGACAGCAAGAGTTGGATAAGGCCATCCATTTATCAAGTATCTTGTTTTCAGACGATGTAATGGGCAACCTTCGGGCACTTGAAGACGCGGACTTTCTGGAGGTATTTGCTGGTGCAAAACAAGGAGTGGTTGATGCGGTTGAAGGTAAAAACATCGTTGATGTTATGGCCGAAAGTGGTATGAGTCAATCAAAAGGAGAGGCTCGACGTTCCGTGAAAGGAAATGCCATCTCAGTAAATCGCGAAAAAGTGAAGGAAGACTTTACATTCTCAGCGGAAGACGTCATCAAAAATCGATTTGTATTGTTACAATCCGGTAAGCGGAATTACTTCCTGTTAACTCTAAAAAGCTAGTATGTTAAGCATCAATCCTTCTGATTTACCAATACCTCAACTACATCAATACCTGTTAGGTAGTATTGGTCCGCGCCCCATTTGTTTTGCCAGCACGGTAGACGATGAAGGCAATCGTAACCTGGCACCATTCAGTTTCTTCAACGTGTTCAGTGCAAATCCGCCCATTGCGGTTTTTTCACCTGCACGAAGCGGACGAACGGGAAAAACCAAAGACACATTCGACAACTGCAAGGAAACCCGAGAAGTGGTGATCAATGTGGTGAATTACGATATGGTTGAGCAGATGAGTCTGGCAAGCTCACCCTACCCGAAGGGAACAGACGAGTTTGTTAAGGCTGGATTTACAGCGGTTGAATCCGAGCTTGTTAAACCGGCCCGTGTTCAGGAATCACCAGTTCAACTGGAATGTAACGTAGTTGATATCAATGAACTCGGTCAGAATGGCGGTGCCGGAAACCTGGTGATTTGCGAAGTGGTGAAAATGCACATCCGGGAAGATCTGATCACCGATAACAATCGCATTGATCAGGAAAGAATTGATCTCGTTGCCCGTATGGGCGGCAATTATTACTGCAGAGCCAATGGTGATGCGCTGTTCGAAATTCCAAAGCCAATTACGTCAATTGGAGTAGGAATTGATGCCTTACCTGAGGCCATCCGTACATCGGAATTGCTCACAGGAAACGATTTAGGGAAGTTAGGCCAAATGGAGCGCCTGCCTTCCAATGAAGATTTAGAAAATACAGAGGTGTTGTCGTGGGAAACCGCGGTTGCAAAAGCCAAAACATGGCTTTCTGAGCATAAAACACAAGACGCTTTAAACCTATTAGTTAAGAACTGTTGATATGACCGCACGATCACTTTTCAAACTAGTCATTTATATAGTGAATTGGCTGAAAATCAGCCTAATTGCATTCCCTGTAAGTTTTGCTCTGATCTCCTTAAAACAGGGCAAACTTAAATATGGGTACGACTTCTTTGATGTAGACTACAACTGGGCCATTGTCATTGCCATAGGCATAGGACTGGTACTGAACACCTGGCATGCCATTTCTTTTGAAGAACTGAAAGCTACTGATCTCAGGCAGTATCTAAAAGTCCGCCAACGGTATGTGATTACTGGAACAGAAAAATGGTCACAAGACGATGTGAACAGTCGCATGAATGCGCTGGTTGAACAAGAACGTGGATGGCAGGTGCTCAAGAGAGAGGCACGCGGCAGTTGGGTGCAAATCAAGAACAAATACGGCTTTATGGATGTTGTTCATCTTCAGGCAAATAAAGACGGTGTAGTTATCGAGAGTCGGCCAAAGTATCTGATAGACTTCGTAGACATGGCCAGAAACCTGAGTAACGTGCAATACATCAGTAAACAATTAAAGCAGTACGTGTAATGAAAGTAGCCATCTTATCAGGCACATCCCGAGCAGGGAACAATACGCTTCGTGTAGCAAAAGCGATCAAAAATCTACACGAAAAAATCAATGACGAGGTGCGCATAGTAGACTTCCAGCACTACGATTTACCCTTTTTCAACGGGCCGGAACTGGATTTCGACAATCCGACTGAGTTTCAGAAGAATTTGGTAGAATCCTGGGGCAATGCAGAACTGGTTTACATACTTAGTCCGGAATACAACTGGTTGATTACACCTGAGCTTTCAAACATGACCAATCATTACAGTGGTCCAAGACACAACCACCTCTTCAATGACAAGGTATTTGCTTTCGGAGGTGTCTCCACCGGCATTGGTGGTCGGCTACCTACAATGCAGTTGTCATCGGTATTTGAAAAGCTGATTTTCTACATGGATCAGCAATCGGTGTGTTCTCCGAATAAGTTCGAATCGCACTATACCCATCTGGAGTTGGACCAAGGCGGCCGTTTTTTAAAAGACTCGGGTTACGAAGGCCGACTGCAGAATTTCATCAATTATTCCAGAAGACTCTGCCTACGATTTAAGCCATAAAAAGCTAATACTCTAGCCTTTCAGACAAAAAAAAGCGCAAAATTGTATAGATTGCGACTGCTTTATAAAAATTGACCGTATTGTGCGGTTCCCATAGAAATACATTCGAATAATGAGAAATATTTTTACTACAACTACGCTGTTTGCTTTAATCTTATTTTGTTCCTCGGCTTTCGCTCAGGAAACCCAGTTCCAACGCAGTATTGGTGGAACAGGCACTGAAAACAGCTATGGCTTACAACGTGCTCTTGACGGAGGACTGATATCTGTTGGCTATACAACCAGCTTTGGAACAGGTAAAAAAGATGTTCTACTGACCAAGTTTGACGGTCTCGGCAAAATAGAATGGTCTAAGGCTTACGGTGGATCCGGTGACGAAACCGGTTGGAGCGTATCGGCGACGAATGATTCTGGTTACTTGGTGAGCGGAACAACGAACTCGTTCAATAGCTCAAACGACGACGCCTTGATCTTTAAAACCGACAAAGACGGTAAAATCGAGTGGACTCGCTCTATTTCCAGTGACAGTATTGAAGATGCCTACTACGGCATTAAATCATTCTTCAATGGTTACTACATTGTTGGCTATGTTAAAAACGACACCGCTGAAAACGACGCTTTCGTAGCTCGACTAGGTTCAGGTGGAGATATCCGTTGGTACCGGGAATTTGGAAGCCTTGGTAATGAAGAGGCTTACGGCGTGGCGGAAGACAAAAATGGTAACGTTATCATCTGCGGTATGACGGAATACGACAGTCTTACCCAGGGCGGATTAACGAAGAGTAACTCAGATGCCTTCATCGCTAAGTTTGATTCGACCGGTGTTTTCGGTTGGTTCAAAACCATCGGAACCACAACAGACGACGTGGCCTGGAATGTTGTTTCAGACGACAATGAAGGTCAGTATGCCCTTGTAGGATGGACGGACGCTCTAAACCGCGGACACGACGATATGTTCTTTGCGCTTACCGACACAGCAGGTAAATTAAAATCACAGACCGTATTCGGTGTGGTTGGTGGACACGATCGTGCCTTTGGAGTCACGGTTAAAGCCGGTAGAGGAAATGGCTATGCGGTTGTAGGTTACGGCGAACCAAACATGGGGAACCGCGACATCATCCTAACACAGTTTGACAAAGACGGAAGTTGGGGTGCGTTCAATATCATTGGTAGCACAGGTAGAGATGGTCACTGGCCAACCAGTATTACTACAACCCGAGACGAAGGACTGGCATTCTTGTCGACTACCAACTCGTTTACTTCGGGTAATGGAGACGACTTGTACCTGGTAAAAACCTCTAAAAATGGTGATGCCAATTGTAACTCTTCGTTTGGTCAGGTCGACTTCTTTAACATTAGTTTCAGTTCAAGCTCGTCTAACTGGGTAACCTTTGGACATAAAGACTCAAAACCAACACTAACAACTACGACCATTACCACACTTAAGGATACAACGCTTTGCTGTAAGCTGTCGGCAGAACTCCTCAGAGATACCATCAAGACATGTACTGGCTTCTCGGTAAACATTGGTCGTTTAGGAACTTCAGGCGCGACATACACCTGGACCGACGGTTCGGGTAAAGTAGTAAGTAATGAGGCGAATCCTCGAATCAGCCCAGGCAAAACAGACACATATAAACTGGTTGTTTCTTCTTCAGATAAGCAATGTTCAAGTGATTCATCTACCGTAGTGGTGATTGTAAACACTGCACTAAATGAAGACTTTGCTACAGATACAAGCATGTGTTCTGGAGACTCTATTACCGTTATCGGTTCAAAGAATCTGATCTCATATACCTGGACTGGCACGAATGTTCAGGCTTTTACGCGATCATTCAAGGTGAAGCAGGGCGACACCATTAATTTCGTTGGTATTGATGCGAACTCATGTGTTTACCTCGACACGATGATTGTTACAGAAAACAGCCTACCGATGTTTGACCTGGGTAAAGACACTACTATTTGTGAAGTAGACGGAATTACGCTTACCGGGCCAGCAGGTTTGAAGTACAAATGGGATGCTGGTGACACCACGCAAAGTATTTTTGTTTCAAAGCCAAATACATACACACTTGAGGTAGTGGATGCGAATGGTTGTAAATACACCGATGATATTCGTATTCTAACCAACCCGTCTTCTTCATTTAGTTTGGGTGCAGATGATACCTTCTGCTTAGGAACTACCTATACCATTTTAGGGCCTGGTGCATTAACCGGTTACATCTGGAACGGTGTTCCGTCGCAAGACCAAAACCTTGACGTGACGCAGGCAGGTACATATGACCTAACGGCATTCAACAGTTTCGGTTGTCCGTACAGAGATACAATTGCTCTGGCAACACGCAACCAACCGGTGTTCGACCTTGGAGACAGTATTGGACTTTGCTTAGGTTCATCCAAATACATATCTGGTCCAAAAGGCCTTGCAACCTACAGATGGTGGAACGGCACAACTGCGGATAGTGTTCGAATTACAAACAGTGGCAATGACTACTGGTTGGAAGTAACCGATCAGTTCTCATGTACCTGGAGAGACAGTTTCAATGTATTTAATGCCAAAATACCCGTAATCAGTTTAACGAATGACACTACCATCTGTATTGGAGATTCACTGATGCTTACCCCAGGTCCGGACTTTGCGAAATACGTTTGGAGCACGACGGAGACTACAGAATCGATTTACGTGAAAGAAAAAGGCACATATTCAGTAACCGTTACGGACGATAACGGTTGTACAGGAGATGCCTCTATGAATTTGGACACCATGACGTGTACCAATGGAATTGACGACCTGAAACTAGCAGCGTTGAAGTTATTCCCGGTACCTGCTCATGATCAGATCAATCTTACGTTTGAAGCTGCAGTTCCAGACCATATGAATATTCAGTTGGTAGACCTAAGCGGACGTGTTATTCAGGCGATCGAAACGGACATCTACGTGGGTGTGAATCGCATTGCCATTCCAGTAAGTGAAGTAGCAGCCGGAAGTTATTTTGTTTGGTTAAACAATTCGAATGGCTCTGCCTCGTTAAAGATCTTGATAGAGTAGTGACGTAATGTCGATTGAAGTAAGCGAGATTTCAAAACAATATGGTGATCAGTGGGCGGTTAACAAACTGAGTTTTGATATCCCTACTGGTCAGGTTGTAGGTTTTTTGGGCCCTAATGGTGCTGGAAAAAGTACTACCATGAAGATGCTTACCTGTTACATTACCCCTACTTCGGGAGACGCCAAAGTCTCTGGTCTTAATA
>DIYD01000149.1:0-18298 GCA_002428905.1 Bacteroidetes bacterium UBA6063
TTGCTCCCTTGCTCCCTTGCTCCGTTCCCTAACCCGCTGGCGCCATTACCTAAATATGACATTAGTAGGTTATTGTGATGACTATCTTTGGGCCACTTAATTACCTATATTATATGAAGAAATCATTCTTACTTATAGCATTCTTATCCGTTTCATATCTATGCCAGGCATACGATTGGGATCCATCTGTTTATCGTGTAGGGAAACGTTATGCAGGCTATGTAATTACCAATGAAGGCGATACAATTAATGGCTACATTAAAGCTCGTCAGCGTACGGCCTATACAGCGGTTGGAAAAAGCAATCAAAATTACTGTGAATTCTACCAGAACGAAAAGGACAAAAAACCTGTGGGCAAGTACAAGCCTGAAAACATCAAAGGGTATAAAATCGCTGACAAGGTGTACCACTCTATCCCTTATAGTGGTGGTTTATCGGCTAAAAAGTTAAACTTCAATTTATTGATTCAAGAAGGCGGAATCGCTACGTATCACTGGTTTAGAGGTCAGGAAGGTGCTGCTACCATGATTAAGAATGATGCAGAGAGCTGGGAAGAATATGATGCGCGTCGTTTTACCACGTCGATTATCCTAAGAAAAGGAGATGAGCGTCCGAGAGAAAATACGTACTACCTTATGGGCTTCGCAAAGCGAGTTTCTGAGTTGGTGTCTGACTACGAAGAATTGTCGGAGAGCGTGAAGAATAAAGAAAAGGGGTACCGTATGTTGCGTTTCGATGCCATTATTGAAGAGTACAACATCTGGTACGCACAGAACAACCAATAGTATGAAATCTATGATTTTACGCTCGTTGTCGTTGGCTACAATTGCGCTAACATCAACTGCACTGTTCGCGCAATCTCCGTCATACACCTGGGGTCAGGAAGCTAAGATTGAGAATGCAGAGCTGAGAATTGATCGATACATTGGCCATGACGATGGCGCCATTTATGCCATTCGTGAGTCAGGTCCTGTGTCGAATCGTGAGGTGCGCTTATTGAAATTCAACACCAAGACGTACAACCTGGAGTTTGACAAAAACATCAATACGTCATCAGGTTACATGGGTGATTCCTATTCACAAAACGATGTCTTGTTTTCAAGGTCATTGGGTAAGACAATTGTTACCGGATGGCACTGGAGCAAAGAGGAGCAGAAAGTTACTGCTGGTTTGCATGTGGTAGGAGCAACGGGTGTTTGGAACGACGCTGATCGTGTGAACCTGATCGACTATAAAGCGGAGAAGTTATTGCGTTCAGGAAACGTTGAATACAACATCTCAGAAGATGGTACAAAGCTGATTGTGCTTTGTGAAAAACCAACCAACAAGGAACTTAACGAACGCATTCGTTTGGCGGTTTACAATACTTCGAATTGGGAAGTAATGTGGGACAAGGAGATCGAGTTTGCACTTCCGGATGCCAACTTTAAACGAAATGCACCGTTCGTGGATAACGACGGCAACGGTTATATCGTTAAGAAGAACAAGGTGAAGATGAACAACTTTGCGGTTCAGGTGTACTGCATGAATGCCGCTACACAGGAATGGAAGAACTTCGATATCAATTTGTGGGAGAACCAGTTGGGCGACTACAGAGTAATTCAAAAGGGAGGGAACAATCTCAAACTTGTAGGACTTACGTATCCAAATGGTAAATCGACTTCTAGTCCAAATGGCTTCATTTCTATTGACATGACGGCTTCGGATGCCAAGGCAACACGAACACCATTTGAAAAAGATCTGTGCATTAACTTCATGTCAGAGAAGCGTATCGCTAAAGGCAAGGTAAACATTGAGGGCCTGCGTTTTAGAGATATTATAGCCAATGAAAATGGAGAAACGTGGTTCTTCATGGAGAAATACACAGAGTCAAAAACCGCCATTGAAGGTAGTATGGGCCAATACACCTACACCAGAAACTACAAGGATATGGTGGTTATTAAGTTGGATGCAGAAGGAAAATACCAATGGTCTTCCGTAGTAAAACGCCAACAGAATAGAACGTATAAAGATCAGGCACAAGACTATGGCCACTACCAGTTTGGGGTGATCAATGGAAAGGCCTATGTGATATGGTCGTTGCTCAACCAGGAATCTTCGCTTTATGCCTGGAAAACCAATGCCGGTGCTAAGATGAAGACGCCAGAGGTGTTTGGTTCAAATGCCCAGTTCAGTATTTTCTACTACGAACTAGACGAAAACGGAAAGAATCGATTTGAGGGTAAGAAGTTCAATTCGATGCCTATGGGTAAATTCTATAAAGACCCTGGATTCATCAACCCAATGGTGACCATACCAGGCTTGTGTTATCCATTAGAAGATCGAATCATTGTTTACACGGAACTATATCCAAGCCGATTGCGTTATCGAATAGGTGCGGTAACCTTTCAATAGATCTAAACGGAAAGAATTGTTAAGGCCGGTCAATTTGATCGGCCTTTTTTATGCTATAGCGTCAAGGCCGGAAGAAGGGCTAAACTATGGTAATAACGAAGCAGTTCAATCCGATAGTTCGAATAAGAATCGATGTACTTCTCCCGTGCATCCAACCACTTAATCTCACGATTGTTAATCACGAACAACGAGCTCTCGCCCAGATTGTATTTCGAAATCTCCGCATCCAGGAGCGTCTTGTAGTTACGCGATGCTGTTCGCCATAAGCTTGCACTCTGCCGCAGTTGATTTGAGTTGGTAACCGACATTTGAAGGTTCGCATTTAGTTTAACCAATAAGTCCGTTCGCTTATTCTGGATCATCTCCGATTTGAACCGGTATTGTTGGTTTTTAGCACGTTGTTTACGCAGTAGAAGCGGCATGCTGGCTTTCATACCCACGTAGTGATTCCGGTTAAGATCGTATTCAAAAGAACTTGCAGCCTGCGGTGTTTCCTGCAAGCGGAACTCCATATTGACTTTTGGTTTAAAGAATTCCCGGTTCAATAGCGCCTCAGTTTGGTTGATTACCGAATCGATGTTTAGCTGTTGCAGTTCAGGGTGGTTCACAATACGCTCATTGGCTTCATCGGCAGACAGAGGTACAATTTCATAGGAGGTGTCCACCAGTGGTGCCAATTGTCCTCCCTGCCAGGCCGGATTCCAGGTAAAGTTCTGTAAGTAAGCCGTTTGTTGAAGCAGGTATTGTCGGTTTTTGAGGAACATCGCCTGCCTGTTTTGGTAATTGATAAACGCCTCTAACGTATCAATAGTTGCTGCCTCGCCAATGGCCTGAAGACTCTTTACAAACTCCAATCGATTAAACGCAAGGAGCTGAGCTTCCTGAGCAATTTTAAACTTCTCAATACTGGCGTACCATTTCCAATATGCTTCACCGGCGAACAAAACATAGTCGTTGATTTGAACAACGTTTTCCAGTTGAGCCGAATTGTAATTCAGCTTGCTTACCGCCAATCCCGTTCGTTCCTTGTCGCGCAGTAACCCCGCACCCAGCGGCACTTCAACTCCAGCGTAGACCAGGCCAGCTTCGGGTAAGTTGTTTTCAGGATTCAGAAAGAGGCCAGAGTTTTGTGCATATCCAGCACCAACCTTAACACCGGTTCGGGTATTGATATCCACACCACCGTCAAACCGGTTGTAATACGATTTGTCGTCGTATCGTTTGCTGCCATACGATGACGACAATTTCGGTTCAAACGCCGATCGTGCTTCCAGTATGCCTTGTTCTCCAATCGCCACCTGCAAGCCAGCATTCTGCACCTTGGGCGCAAACTGTTGCAAATGCTTCAGAAAGTCCGACTCATTTATGATTACCGTATCTCTGGTCTGAGCATGTACAGATAGGGCCCAGATCAGTACAGGAATAATACTAATGTTTCTTAGCATCTTTAGCAGGTTTTTTAGTCGTTTCAGGTTGATAGAAATCAGGTGGGAAACCGTTTAACTGACGCCATAATTCGTACCAGATAGGTACACGATTCAATAACGCTATTCCGCGGCTACCCGATCCAATTCGAACATCTTTCGGCCAGGGTTTTTCATCCGATTCTATAATAAGAATACGATACATGCCATTCTTACTAATTGAATAATCGATCGCAAATACTTCACCTGGGAAGGTACCGTAACTCAGCTCCGGCCAGCCAGAGAATACCGTAGTTGGCCATCCATCGAACATCAACATCATTTTATTTCCCCGATGTACGAGGGGCATGTCGGTCGGACTAACATAGGCCTCCACTGCCTTCACCCATTTTTCAGGAACGATGGTCATGATGGGCGTAGATTCCTTGATATTCTCTCCTACACCCGCCTCGAGAGCCTTGGTAAGGAAACCTCTTCGAGGAGCCAAAACGTAGTACATGGCCTGTCGCATTTCGTAATTCGTAAGCTGGTTTTTCATTTTAGCCATATCCGAAAGCCCTTCATACAGTTCTGTCCCTGCACTGGATCGTTTCGATTGCACTTCCGCAATCTTAGAGGCATATTCACTAACAATACGATCTTGCTCGATCAACGCATTAATGTACTTGTTTACGCTAAGGCCGTATTTGTTTTCCAATTCGATGGCCTTGGCCTTCGTTTCCTGAAGCTTTAATCGACGAGTCTCCAAATCGGTTAAGGATATCAGACCTTGCTCATACAGCTTTTCCTGCCGCTCCAATCGCTGCACAGCAGTTTCGTATTCTATTTGCGCACGTTGCCAGGCAGCACTATCTGAGATCACCTGTAACTTGGCCTGTTCTACCTTATTGTCTACACTCTGGATGCCAAATTTCTGCAGTGCACTCAACGAATGCAGCTGGTTGTCCAGGGCTTTAAGTTTGTCTTCGTACGCCGAAATACCATTGGCTTTCGCATCCACCTGTTCCTTTACCCGTGTAATCAGTTCAGGGTCGAAGTATTCGGCCTTGATTTCCGTTAAGCGCATTATGGTATCACCGGCCTCCACAAAATCACCTTCTTGTACGTACCATTTGTCTATTTTCCCTGCAATGGTGTTTTGGATGGTTTGCGGGCGCTCATCGGGTCTAAGTGCATTTACCTCGCCCGTTATTTGAATGTGCTGTGTCCAGGGCATGAACAACATCACTACCATAAAGAGAAATAAGCCTAACAGGACTTTAAGAAATACCTTTCTGGCAAGTCTGTTCTGAATCCCAGACAGGTTCTCGTAATGCCGTTTGTTAACCAGATCGCTAATCGATTGTTTTGAAATATTCAGCATAGTCTTAGTTCATTGATAGTTGTACATTGCAACGCTTCTTGATCGCCTCATTGTTGGTTACAATGACTACAGTAGCGTCGACGGATTTATTCCAAATCGTGTTGAGTAAGTCTTCCTGAACTTGTGGCTCCAGATCAGAAAATACATCCTCAAGCAGTAACAGACGAGGATTGCCAACAAGGGCGCGGGCAATAATTAGCTTCACCCTATCCGTTTTTGACAATTTCATTTCAGAGTTCAACAACACTTCCCGGTATCCATTCTGCAAACCGTTAATGAACCGGTCGAGACCCAGCAATTGACACATTTCAATGACCTGTTTTTCGTCAATTTGTCTTCTGCCCAGGGTAATGTTTTCAAGCACAGTTCCGAAAAACAACTCCTGATCATTAAACACGCACCCTATCGTACTTCGCAGTCGGTCGATGCTTAGGTTTTGAATGGGTATACCATCGTAAAGTAAGTCACCCGTATAATTGTCAACACCCGTACTCAACAGTCGAAGGAGGTTCGATTTACCCGAGCCCTGCACACCGGATATGCTCACCTTAGACGATGATTTGATGTGCCTGTTAATGGGTGGACCAATGGGCAGCTGGTCGTGAAGACCAATGATTTGAACATTATCAAATTCCAACCGGATTCCTTTATGAATATCTGTAAGTATGATGCCGTCTGAAGTGTCTTCTTCTAACTTAACATCGGTAACCTTTCCTAGTTTTTCTACAGAGGTTACAATGTCATAAACAGCTTCCATACTCATAATAAACTTTTCTGAAGAGTTCAGAATAAGGATGATCACGATCTCGGAGGCCACAAATTGACCAATGGTAATACTGTTTTGAATCAGTAACAAAGCACCCACAATGAGAAGAGCTGCAGTAACCAGTGTTTTCAAACTTACAATACTGGCATATTGACGCAACAAAATCTTGAAGTGTCTTTTCCGGGAATGTAAGTAACCGTCTACGATTGTACTCGTCTTGGTAAGGTTGATATCGGTGTCGCTATTGAGTTTAAACGTGTTAATGCCACGTGCCAATTCCGTTAACCAGTGCGCCATTTTGTACTTGCTGTTGCTTTCTTCCAAACTGGATTCCAGACCGGGCCGTGCAGACACGTATACGATAATCCATAAGATGAGTATAAGCGCAAATCCAAAGGCGATGAAAATAGGATGATATACCGATAATAAGATCAATCCGAAGATGATTTGTAAGATGGAGGTGGAGAAGTCTACCAGTACCTTAGACAGGCTTTTTTGCACTGAAACCGTATCAAAAAAACGGTTCACCAGTTCAGGTGCATAATAGCTGGTCATCGCACTCGATTTAAAGCGTGGAATTCGATAGGCAAAGTCCAGTGCCGCCCGGGCAAATAACTTACGCTGTAGAATCTCTACAATGTACAGTTGCATAATCTGAAAACCGCCTGCAATGGCAATTCCCAGGGTTACAACCATGGTAAGTATGATCCAGGAGACCGAAAGTCTTCCGGCCAGTACAAAGCCGATAATGGCCTGAATACCAATAGGTAACGACAGGTTGATTATGCCATTGAAAATGGCATAAATGTACAGATAGAATAAGTCTTTTTTATCTTGGTTAAGTAAACCAAAGAACCGTTTAATAGGTGTCATGATCGTAATGCAGATGCTGTTAGATGGATAATAAATTCCTGTAGCGCTTCGTGGTCGTCTTCAGATACATCGGTAAGTCTGGGTAGATGTTCACTAAAGAAGATTTGGTTGTGGCAGGTTTCTACAATGGTAGAAGCCAGAGTAAGCGAGTGTTTATATTTTGGGTTAATGTTTAAAATGAGATCGGAAATGATTGCACACAAACTCTTAAATGCCAGGAAGGCGCCCTGACTATTCACAGAGTCTACCTCTTTGATGAGATATACTTTTGGTCCTTCCGAGATAATGATGTGATAAAGTTTAGCTTCATCTATGTAGTCGTACGCCGTGTCGAGTTGAATAGGCGTTGCAAGTAACTCAATGGCCTTCTCCAACTTGAAATAGCTTGAAGAGTGGTTGTAGGTCTGCTCAATTATTTTACTCTGTAACCAACTCCAGTACCAGTTTGAAAGATACACCAGCAATTGATACTTGTTTTCGAAATAACGATAAATGGACGCTTCTGTTGATCCAATCGCGGTGGCTAGCTTTTTGAATGTGAATTGCTCAAATCCAAGTTCGTCAATCAGATCAATACTGCTTTTTAATATGCGTTTACCCAAATCGGATTCGACAGGGTTCTTTGCAAACGAGCTTTCGTTAATGGTAAAAGACAGGTTGTACAGCATAACTCTAGTAACATGATAGTATTACTATTGTTTTGTGATAGTGTCAGATTAGTGTCACAAGAAAGATACGCAGCCGTAGTTGTAAAACCTGGCTTTAGAGATTACCTATTAAAACAAATGTATGTGCGGATGGTTTTTACAATCCGTTTATGGCTTTCATAAGGTCCGTTTGGGTAAGCAACCCAATTAACTTACCGTTCTTAACCACCGGGAAACGGCGGTATCTGCGATTTAGAAAAAAATGCGCGGCATCTAAAATGGTCATATTCGACTCTATGGTCACCACGTTTTGGGTCATATGGTCACCCACCGTTCCGGGGATGTTCAACTCGTTGTGGTATTTACCTTTTACAATTTCCTTCAGGCAATCGCCCTCCGACAACACGCCTACGAGTTCGTTTTTTTCGTTCACCACCGGAGCACCTGAAATTCGGTTTTTAAGCAGCGACTGCATCGCCGCATAAATAGACAATTCAGGACCAAAGGTTATGACATTCGTTGTCATATAATCCGAGATCAATTTTTCCGTACGAACGTTTTTTTCTTCTTGACTTACTACACCAGTATAACTTTTTACCATAGGAGATAATGTAAGCATTTTAGGTGACAAAAGAAAGCCCACTTAACGGGAGCCATGCGCGTACCGTGGGTCAATTAATGGCTCAGGGCCAACGTTGGGAGATTCATTTCTTAAATCTCATGTCAATTTAGAGCGGGCATCTATTTTGCGCGAAATAGAAAAACAAGAATGAAAAACATCAAACTTTACTCAACCTTAATGCTTCTTCTAATTTCAGCGGTAGGATTTCAAAGCTGCGGTAAGAAAGGAGAAAACGACCCGGCTATCTCTTTTAAATCACGTGATACCCGATTGGCTGGAAACTGGGATTTGGTTGGATTGTCGGAAACCGAAACTACCGTGACGGAACGAAACGGCACTGAAACCTCTACGACTACGTCAAGATCTTATTCCAATGGGGTAGAAGAGCGTACATCTTCCTCCGGAAACGTATCAACATCCAACTACGAAATCAAACTTGAAATCAGCAAAGACGGAACCATCAAGTACACCATGGAAGCATTTGACAACGACGGCAAGTCAACCGGGGTTACAACAGTGGAAGGGGATTGGAACTGGACCACAACAGGCAAGCGGAAATCGGGTATAAACATTGAATTACCAGGCAACAACAACCCAATCAACGGAACCTGGGATTTGAATCAGCTCAAAAACAAGGAAATCATTTTTAGCCGATCAGAATACCAAAAAACAACGAATTCGAATTTGGTTATGACAAGCACAGGCGAGTTGTCTATGACCTTCCAGGGCAAATAAGTTCCAACAGGTACATTATTAAGCCGTCTGAACAGGACGGCTTTTTTTATTGGCTTGCCGAAGGTAGTTGGCGCTTTACCCGAATAACCCGCTTTGCAAATGCCTTGTCGGCAATTAGACGCACAACGTAGAATCCGGGTTTCCACTGTTCCGTGGAAAGCGTGTGCAACACAACCTGAGAAGTAAATTCCTCGCTTTGATAGATGAGTTGTCCAAAACTATTGGTAATCTCAATATAGGAGGTTTGTCGATCACCGTTGTAATACCTTATACTGAGTGTGTTGTCGGTATAAACCGGATTAGGCGAGATGTGTAATGATGCAGCTTCGTTCACGTAAATCTTGTTTGTGCTCAAAGGTGCTTCACCCAATCGGGGAGTTGAAACAATTTATGGTGAACGGACTTAAAACGAGGGTTAACCGAAATCCGTCTCAGCGTTAAAGCATGTCTATCCGGTCCATTAGTCGACTGCGATACGTCTTACCAATAGGAATTCGGTCTTTCCCAATTTGCACATGATTTACGCTAATACCTTCTACCTTTTGAAGGTTGATGAGGTAGGATCGGTGTATCCGGAAGAAAATGGAGTCGGGAAGCTTCTCTTCTACCTGTTTCATTGAAGCACTTAGAATGTTTTTTTGTTTGTCTGTATGTAGAAACACATAGTTGTCGTAGGCCTCAAAATATCGGATATCGTTGTACGCCATATTCACCAGGCGATCCTTAATCTTGATAAAGATACTCTCCTTGTTGATCTCCGATATACTTGAATCAGGCACTGTTGAGAAGAACGAATGAAACGCCATTTCAATAGACGTTTTTAAGTTTCGTTCATCCACCGGCTTAACGAGGTAACCTGCAGGGTTGGTTGCTTTGATCCGCTCAACCGTTGTTTGGTCATTAAACGCCGTAAGAAATACGATGGGCATATCATATGCTTCTTTGATCATGGCTGCAATCTGAATACCATCAATCTCATCGCCAAGATGTACATCCAGCAGGCAAAGATCAGGTCGATGTTTTCGTACTGCTTTTAGCGCATCCGATGCATTGTCGACTGGTTCAAAGACATGATAACCGAACTCCATTAAAGACGCCTGGATGTCTTCTGCAATGATTGGATCGTCTTCCACGATCAGAATGTTTTTTTTACCGTTCATATTGCACTTTTGAATACGATTGAATACGAAGTTCTGCGTGTGTTCCACCAAGTTTTCCGGAAGTGATGTGCACTGTTGCCTTTAATTTTTTCGCTAATGAATGAACCAGTTTAAGCCCAAACGATTCGGAAGCTTCGATATCGAATTGTTCCGGAAGCCCAACACCGTTATCCTCCACCTGCATCACCAGTTTGTCTCCTTCTTCAAACAGCGATACGACCAATAAACCCTTATCCTGACTATTAAACGCATATTTGAATGAATTGGTGATTAATTCGCTCAAAATCAATCCGATAGAAATGGCCGTATTGATGTCCAAAGCCATTTTTTCTACGTTCACTTCGGTCTTGATTTTATCCGGATCAATACTGTATGAGGCCTGTAACGACTCAATCAGGTTTCGGGTGTAATTGCCAATATCAATTCCCGATAAACTGTCTTCCTGATACAGCTTTTGGTGGATTAACGCCATGGATTGAATTCGCTGTTTACAACTCTTGAGAACTTCCTGTGTTTTGGTGTCTGATATCCGCCTGGACTGCAGATTCAGCAGGCTGGATACAAATTGCAGGTTGTTTTGTACTCGATGATGAATCTCCCGTAGCAAAACATCTTTTTCGTGTAAAGAGTGCTCCACAACCTTGTTCTTTTCCCGCAACGCATTGTTGGAAATTTGCTTCAAGCTGTACATGCGGTATAAGATAAGTGCCAACCCAAGCACCAGTACCAATAACCCAATTAAAGCGTAGTTAATGACATCTCTTCTCCGTGCTTTTTGTTCGATTTTGGCATTCTCAACAGAGAGTTCAGCAATTTGTCGTTTGTTGGCCTCGTCGTCGTACTTTTTTTGCATTTCTACAATGCGGAGCTGGTTATTCTCACTTAACTGGGCTCGATTTACGGAGTCCGCAATCTCCTGATGGTCATAGGCTTTTCTGTAATTTTTAGTCTCGTAGTAAACCTTGGCAAGTACAGTGTGTAATTGCTCGTAATGATAGGGCGAATGGATATCGTCAATGCGACTCAGTCCGCGAAGTGCTGATTTCTTTACTTCTGCATAGTTCTTGTCTAGAAAGTGCACATTGGCAAGACGCTGGTCGCAAGCCACCATGCGCCGTATATCGCCAAGTTCAGCAAAAATGGTTCGAGCTTCGTTATACCGCCTTATGCTCTGTGCATATTCGTCGTTCATGGAAAGGGTAAGCCCCAGGTTGTACAAACAGATACCCAGTTTGTCTTTATCTCCACTACGTTTACGATATTCATACGGAATCAATAAGGTTTCGGCTGATTTCTTGTACTCGCCAATATCCCGATACAATGAACTCAAATTCATCAATCCGGTGTAATAATTATTCGAGTCTCCGGCTTGTAGAAACAGTTCCGTAGCCTGTTCGACATAGGGCATGGCTGTGGTAAATTGCTTCATAATGGCGAAGTTGATGCCAATGTTTTGGTACGCTATTGCCAGTGCTCCGGATGGGGCATTGTTCCGCTTTTTCAAATCGAGTGATTTCAGAAAATACTCTTGCGATATAGCGTGCTTTTCCATGTACCGGGCCATCAAACCCAACTTGTTTAAGGTCTGACTCATGCGCATGGTGTCGGCTATTTCTTCGAAATAACGTAAAGCCTCGTGATAGACATAACTGGCCGAATCGTACTTGCCATGCTTGCTCCACACGCTACCCATGCGTGAATAGCTTTTTGCAACACCCGACCGGAAGTTGAGTTCCTGGGCAAGGTCCTTGGCACGTTTTGCGAAATACAGTGAACTATCGTAGTTTTTTGCCTTATAAGCCGAGCTTAACCGAAGCAGCGTCTTTACATAATTTGTGTCGTGTTTTTCTTTACGGAACTCGAGCAGTAAACTGTCTTTCTTTCCTTGCCCAAAGGCCATAGACCCAGGAGCCATGCCTATAAAAAGGAAAACAACAACCAGACTTAACCAGTTATTGTTTGCCATATTCATATGGTTAAATCTGCTCATAAGATGTGTTTCCTTTCCATAGGGTGCCATACAAATTTAAACGAATACCTCGTAGGTATTCGGCTCATAAACGGAGCACCAACGGTTTTATAGATGAAGATCATCCTGGCCAGATATGGGATTCGTAGTTCCATTTGAACGGGTTCTTTCAATCGTTTTTTAGTTTTTGATGATGCGGGATGTGTGGGTGCCCGTTGTTAGGGTGTAGATCCCTGTTGGCAAATGCGATAAATTTAGAGTCGCTGAATGCTGCCCAGGCTCAAAGGAGCTCGATAGGACATGACTGCCTACCGCATCATATAACTCAATCCCGGTTACCTCTTCATGGTTTTCCTTATGGATGTGCACAAGGGTATTGGTAGGGTTTGGATATACCATAATCTTTTTATGGTTGTCTTGAAAGTTGACCAATCGGATATCGGAATACGTGATCGTACCATCCAGATCAACCTGTTTCAAACGGTAGTAGTTCACGCCATGGTTTGGATTAAAATCGAACACCTCATAGGCCTGTGTTTCATGTGTGAACGATTCACCCTCAACGGTGGTTAGGAAGTTGAACTGGGTGCCGTCTGTACTTCGTTCGATGTCAAAGTGGCTATGATTCCATTGCATAGCTGTTGTCCAGGTCAGTAAGACATCGTTGTTATATTTAACGGCATCAAAATGCAACAATTCAACGGGTAAGGCAGATACGGAAGCTGCTGAAAAAGTAAAGAATCCGAAATCGCTGATCGCGGTTGGACTCCCCACTGCACCGCATCCCGAACCGGACGATAGACTGCCTTCAGACGTGCTTCCGGTTGAACCACCACTTCCAACGCTTTGCCATTGAGACCCTGTCCAACGTGCGGGCATAACCTCCATTAGATTGTTTACACCGCTTACCTCATCCAAATAGAGGGTGAGTATAACATTCGAACTTCCTGAAGTTCGTGTTAGATACCAGTATTCTTTATCTGATATTAACTCAACAATGTTACTTCCACCACAATTTGAGTCAATAGAGCCGGTAGACATGCCGTAAGACGACGGATTGTGTTGTCGGTAAAACGCTGTATAGTGATCCGAAACCGAAGATGGAGCCGATATGGCAATCGATTGTGCATGATTTAGATGCCCAACCGGAAAGGTGAACGCATCGTTACCCGTCTTACGCACCACGCCATTTACATGGCTTGAATCCGAAGATCCACTGTGCGTGCTGTTATCCAAAAAATGAAGGAAAATGGAAACGCTATCGCTTCGGTCCGTTTGAATGTATCCCTTCGTGAAGTTCATTAAGCCGGAGACTTTGAGTTCCTGTAACAGCTGCACCTGTTGCGCTACGTTGAGCTGAATGGTGTCGAACTGTATGACAGAATCACCCGAAACCACGATGGCATTAGAGCCCGTATAATACACCTGGCCTCCAGATGAGGATAAGGTTCCATTGTTATGCACCGAACCGAAAATGCCCAACTGAGCACCGTTATGACTGTTCATCGAACCGGTAGTATGAATATATAAGGTGTTTTGCGCACCGGCCTGGATAGCCAGAACCGCAAATAACAGCGTAGAAAAAAAGGGTACAGGTCTCATTATTCCTATTTTGGAGGAACAAATGTTGTTCACGGGCTACATTAATACATATGAAGAATGGTTAAGCTTCCTACAATTTTGGTGAACGGTTTTTTTTGTGGGGTGAACGGAGGTGGCACGAACAAGTGCCTTAGTTTACTCTAATCACAGATTGGATAGCGTGCATCTTGGCAGCGTCAGGAAGAACAGTTTTCTCTAAACGCCCTCTGCCTCATAATTTTCAAGTGCTCTTTTGTATTTCTTGATCATTCTCGTGCGAAGAAACGAAGGTTCAAGTACTTCCAGTGAATCACCAAAGCCGAGCATCAGGCGCTCGAATTCGTAGTTAATATGGACCCGTAACTGAAATATGGCGCTACCATCGTCCAGTTTTTCCACCACTTGCTGAGAATGATGTAGTGGTTTTGTGATAACATACGGCGCGTTCCATGCATCGATTTTAAGTCGAATGTCTTCAAGATGATCATCGTTTAATACAGTTACACCAATCGTATGTTTGTAGTAATCGTCGCCATTGAAGCCTATGTTGAGGTAAGGAGCACTGAAGTCGTAGTCGATGCGGATGATTCGGTCTAACGCGAGGTTAATGGTTGGTTCTCGTTCTGATTTGTTCCCAACAATAAACCAACGATTGTTGAATTCCTTCAGGAGGTAAGGATGAAACGTTATGATTGAAGGTTTGCGCGCTCGAAACGATTGATAGGTGATTTTCAAAACGATTCGTTTCAGGATTGCCTGGTACAGCGGCTCAAGGAAATGAAGTCCTTTTAATTGTTCGTTCTTATCCAGGTGAATAATAGGTGCCTGTTGTGTTTTCTCGGTATACACCTTGTCTTCCAGCCGTTGAATTATTCCACCAAGTTCAGAGAACAGGGAGAAGTCTTTGAACTGCTTAAGCATTTCAACGGTTTCGGTCAACACATTCATATCGCTTTCCGTGATAGGAATGTCAGTGATTGAATAGCTGTCGTCTTCATACCGGTAATACTTTTTTTCATACACTTCAATGGGTGCGTTGTATCCAAGTTTATCGCTACGCATCATTTGTATGTCCAACTGAACCGTTCGTTTGCTCACATTCACATCCCGACCTTCATACTCATATAGTGCATCGGAACAGGCATCAATCAGGTCGTTAAGTGTCCATTTTCTGTGTTGATTCTGTAGACATTTATCAATGGTTTTATACCGAATCAGGGCGTTTTTATGTAGAGCCATACAGGCAAGTTAGAATTAATTTCTTTACTGCGCAAAATAATTGCGCAGTTGTTAAGTTAGTTTGAATTGTATTAAAACAGAAACAATGAAAACCACGGGAAAAACATTAATTGATTTGGGCTTCAGACAAGCGAAATGGTTTGGAGAAGCCCTGGATTACATCAATGCGAACAGTTTAGAGGGTAACGAGATGTTACACTATCTTGAGCAGTTCAAGACCGACCCGCATGTAGAACTTCACCAGCATGCCGTGCCATACGCATTCAATCTGAAAGCTGAGAATGAGCAGGAAACAGACAATGTGGATGCAGTGCGTAGAACAATGGACGAAGTAATGCGCACGCCGACGGCGGTTGATGGTGCAATTATGCCCGACGCCTGTCCGACAGGTGCGGTGGGTACCATACCCGTTGGTGGAGTAGTTGTTGCAAAGAATGCAATTCACCCGGGAATGCACAGTGCGGATATCTGTTGCTCTTTAATGTTGACCGATTTTGGTAAAACCGATCCAAAAGAAGTGTTGAACATGGCACAGACGTCAACCCATTTTGGTCCGGGTGGTCGACAACGACATAATGAGATGGATATTCCACGAGACTTGCTGGATCAAATCCGATCGAACCCATTGTTGAACGCTGATCGAAGCGTAGCAGCAGCACGCAGTCATTTGGGTACACAAGGTGATGGTAATCACTTCCTTTACGTAGGTCGATCGCGTAGCACGGGTAATACCATGTTGGTAACACATCACGGTTCAAGAGGTTTTGGTGCAGAGTTATTCCGAACTGGAATGCGAATCGCTGACCGATTCCGAATGGACTTGTCACCACAAACGTTAAAGCAAAATGCCTGGATTCCATTTGATTCGGAAGAAGGCAAGCAATATTGGGATGCGTTGCAGATAGTACGTGCATGGACCAAACAGAATCACTCAAGCATCCACGATGCAGTGATTCAGGGTTTGAATGCCGAGGTGCAACACAGGTTCTGGAACGAACACAACTTTGTGTTCCGAAAAGACGATTTGTTCTATCACGCTAAGGGTGCAACTCCATTGGATGGTGCATTCTTACCTGAAGAAGGTACAACGCGCTTAATTCCATTGAATATGGCTGAGCCAATTTTGATTGTCCAGGGCGATACCACAGCAACAAATCTTGGGTTTGCACCACATGGTGCGGGTCGTAACTTAAGTAGAACCCAACACCGTAAGTCAAAAGAACATATGACTAAAGAAGAGGTGTTTGCACAAGAAACGGAAGGTTTAGACGTGCGATTCTACTTCAACGAGATTGATGTAACCGAATTGCCGAGTGCCTACAAAAATGCCGATTCGGTGCGTAACCAAATGAAGGAGTTTGGTTTGGGTGCAACCGTAGATGAAGTAATACCATATGGATCGATCATGGCAGGTGACTGGCAAAAGAATGCTCCATGGAAAAAACGCAAGCGAAAATGAAAGTGTTGCAGGAACAATTGTATCGATGTCTGGCTGGTGAGCTTTCTATCAGCCAGTTCGAAACCTGGTTGTATGCTCAGGACGACTTAATGGCAGAAGTGGTGCGTCCGGGTTTCATGTTGGATCTGGTTTCGTTGGATTACCGTAAAAGATCTATTCAAGAAGACCTTAGGTCTCTTGTAGTAAATCGATTTGGAAACGAAGACTATCTGCTTGGAATGACGTATTGGCTTTGCAAGGCTTTGATGAACTCAATGTCGGTAAGTCAGGTTATCAGTTCAATCGATAGGATGAAGTCGGTATTCAAATACGATCTGGAATACGGGCTATACAGGCAGTTTTATTACTATGACGATGTTTTTGATCTAAGTTTATATTCCAGAGCGATTGACGTGAAAGAGAACATCATTGAAATAAAACGTCTCGCTTCCAGTGTGATTCGGATTACGGACCATTCAAAACTTGAGCAAAAGATCCAAATGTTGGAAGAAGGTATAGAATTCGAAGGGGAGGATCTGGGATCCAAGGTTGAGGTCGATTGGGAACGATTTGATTTCGGGGACTATACTAGCTCAACTAAGAAACAACCGTTTTCTGAATCAGAAGTATCGATAAAACGTAAAAAATGGTATGTGTTCTGGAATTGAGATTTGTTTCGCGCATTTTTGTATCCATGATTTGGAGAAATAAAATTCAAATGCCGAAAGGTGAGACGATAGCGAACGGTTTAAACGACTTTTCGCTTTGGACGAAGACCTTTTATGATTTATTATGAAGAACAACAATGTGAATAATAATTATAAAAGCGTCTTACAGGGTAAGACGCTTTTTTTATGTGCAAGCTTTTGAAAAATAAGGTGGTTTAAAACATAACGATTGAAGTTACGACAACCAATTGAGAGACAGGCAATTGCAAAATGCGTAAAACTCGTTTATAAACGAGGTGGAATTGTATTGTCCAAAAACTACATAACTGACTGATAATCAATAAAATAAATTATTTTTTTCTTGCATAATTAAAATACGTGTTAGATATTTGCCCTGTTCAAAAATCAAACCACATGTACTAAAGAAATGGAAACAAGAACATACATATTAAGTGAGCAAAACTGGCAGAATATGAGTCCGAAATCGATTCGTAGTATTGACCTCTTTGCGCGTAAGAATAAGCTTAGGAGTATGCAGATCTTTTAGTTGGTGTATCGCCAATGAAATAGAAAAGCATCTCCATAAAGAGATGCTTTTTTTATGCTGTTTTTTCAGACTCGAAAATGGGCTGTTGAGGGAATGTTCAACCGCCTGTTATTCGACTAAAAGGTATTCACCTTTTCTACTTTTTGCACCAGTACAAGGCAGTGCGGTCAACTGTCTCTTGGACGCGTCATGCCTTGTTTTTGGTGCCTTTATTGAGGTATAGCTCAGCTGGTAGAGCACCGTGCTTTTAACTCGGGAGTCTTGGGTTCGATCCCCAATGCCTCAACCACATTGCTCTGTGGTGTAATTGGTAACACGTGAGATTCCAACCCTCAAGAAGTGGGTTCGATCCCTACCAGAGTAGCAAGATGAGACATAGCTCAATGGATAGAGCACCGGGTTTCTACCCCGTTGATTTAGGTTCGAGTCCTAATGTCTCAACACGATTACGCGCAACACGGAATGTAGTGCACGGAATAACGAGACATAGCTCAACGGATAGAGTACCGGGTTTCGACCCCGTTGGTTTGGGTTCGAATCCCAATGTCTCGTCAGAACGAAACAGGTATGTAAAAGCCTGATATTGAGACATAACTCAGTGGTTAGAGTACCGAGCTGATACCTCGGAAGCCTTAGGTTCGAATCCTAATGTCTCAACAAATAAACCGTGGTGGTCTGCACGAAGAGGACTGCCAAATACCGAGACATAGCTCAGAGGTCAGAGCACCGGGCTCATAACCCGGGGGGCTTGGGTTCGAATCCCAATGTCTCAACTAAATAGACGCGGTCTGTTAAATACGGATCCGCGAGATACTGAGATATAGCTTAGTGGCTAGAGCATCGGGCTGTTAACCCGGGGGGCTTGGGTTCGA
>DIYD01000149.1:18373-18805 GCA_002428905.1 Bacteroidetes bacterium UBA6063
TGGGTTCGAATCCCAATGTCTCAGCTAAAAATGGAATGGTGGCAGAGACGGTCAATGCGACGGGTTGAAGTTCCGGAGATATAGGTTCGATTCCTATCCGTTCCACTTAAATGCAAAGCAACCAATGCTGCGCAAGATTATTGCGCAGCACAAGCTTTGTTTTGAATGAGTAACAAACAAAAGTGTTCTTTGATACGATTTTTGACTTGATCAACGGGCTGATAGTCTGTTGGTCAACTCATAACATGGGGCGGTAGCTCAGCGGTTAGAGCAGATGAAAAGAGTCTTTAAATTACCATGTAGTTTATAACCTAGACCTTTCTAATCGATTACCAAACTGAATGGACGGCCAAGCCAAACTTACTTCTTAGGTAAGTCTCTCGAAGACGACCTGGTTCAACTCCAGCGAGTTTAGCAATTGCCATCACCTAC
>DIYD01000237.1 GCA_002428905.1 Bacteroidetes bacterium UBA6063
TTACGCAAGATGTTGGAACTCAACATCCGTATGATTGATTATGAGACACTAACACATCCAAATGGTGGGCGTGTACTTGGTTTCGGTCGATACGCGGGAATTGTTGGTGCGTACAATGGCTTTCTTGCCTTTGGCAAGCGTTCCGGTCGATATGAGCTGAAACCTGCATATGCGTGTGATGACCGGGTTGAATTGGAATCGGAATTGAAACGCGTTGATCTACCTTCTTCATACAAAATTATTGTGACGGGTAAAGGTAGAGTTGGATCCGGTGCAATAGAGATTCTTACAAGCCTGGGGCTAAAAGAGGTTTCGTCTGTCAACTTCATAACTCAGGATTTCAATGAACCTGTGTATTGCCACGTTGATGTGGATGGTTATTACAAAGCAAATCGCGGTGCGTTCAACATGGCTGATTTCTTCGCAGATCCAACGGATTACGTCTCAGACTTTATGAAATATGCGCAAAATGCCAATATGTACATTGCCTGTCACTATTGGGATAGTCGTGCACCATTCATCTATTCGCGAGAAGACATGAAACGGCCCGATTGGAATATCGACCTGGTAGCCGATATCAGTTGTGATATTGATGGCCCTGTGGCAAGTACCATTCGTCCATCGACCATTGCAGACCCATTGTATGGCTACAACCCACAATCCGAATCGGAGGGAGACTTCATGGACTCGAACAATATTGGTGTAATGGCGGTAGATAATCTGCCTTGCGAATTACCTAAAGATGCTTCCGAAGATTTTGGATCAAACCTGATCCAACATGTGCTACCGGCATTATTAGGTAGTGACAGCGATGGTTTAATTGAACGAAGTACCATTTGCAAAGACGGTAAACTTACCGCCCCATTTATGTACTTAACGAACTACGTTAGTTAATCCAAAGTAGCCGGTCTTCAACTCTGGCTCCGCATTCAAACGTACTGGTATTACCTTGTGGTATGCGGTCGCTTCATATACCCAACCCATGCCACGAAAACTGGAACGAAATGAATCCGGTGGATCAAGGTCGTTTTTGCCAAAAATGCACAAAAACGGTTTTGGATGTTACACATTGGTCGGATGCGCAAATACTGGAAACCCACTACAACAGTTTCAATGGTATCTGCGTTCGCATCCCAACCGATAGGGTAGTTAATACAACCCAACATTCGAATACTTCCAGATCGTGGAGGTATTTGTTTATGGCGCTACTGGCCACGTTAGTGCTGACCGTTAAACGTTCCTTTTCAATCGCTCAAACCGGATCAACATCATTTAATCAAAAGCAAAACCCAGCAAACTCCACGGTTAAGAATTACGTCATTCGTGGTACTGTGATGGACTCAACTTTGCAGAAACAACCTATACCATTTGCCGCGGTGACCATCCTACAAAATGGAGATGTGATTGGCGGTGTGCTCACAGATTCCAATGGACTATTTCAATTCGATTCGTTGGGTTACGGTGGCATAAGTGAGAATTTTACCATTGTTGTCGATTGTATTGGTTATGCAAGCCTTACTCAAACCATTACAAGCGCAATGAATGGCCCAATAGAGGTGTTCATGCAAGAGTCGCGAATTGAATTAAAGACTACCATTTTAAACCTTGTACCACCAGAGGATACATTGGCGAAACCCGGCGTTTCATCTCCTTTCCGTGGTCATATCATGGGCTCGATTTCCTCCCCAGGTTTCAGAAGGCCTTTGCTCCAACCTATAATCATAAAACCAGATATAGACATTATTATTGATGACATGGTTGAGCCTAATAAAATGAGGCTTCCAGACGATTATTGGCGTTTTTGACCCCTAAATTGGTCGTACAAGACACCCATACAGGACGTTTTTACGCCAGACCTTTGTTGTACAAATTAGAATTATAACAATTACAATTATGAACAACGAAGAAATCATGGTGGTATACCGATGGAATGCGAAGCCAGGAAAATCAGAAGAATTAAAAGCGATCTACAAACAAGTTGAGTCAGATATGCAGAACAACGAACCCGATGCACTGAAGGTCTCCTGTTATTTTGAAGAATCGACAGAAACACTGGTTGTTTACGACCTGTTTAAAAACGGCGCTGCTCTCGGTTTGCATTTAAGCACTACGGCAGCAGGGCACTTCCCGGATCTTTTGGCCATCGCAAACCCCGGACCGTTCTTATTTTGTGGAGAGGTACCAGAGCAACTAAAGCAAGCAGCCATAGGCATGGGCTTGCAAGCCACATTCGCACCTCGAATCTTTGGATTCGAGCGATAATGTAAAACCTCAACGACTGTAAAAGGAGCAATTGATAGACAATTGCTCCTTTTTTGATACAATGGTCAACTCATAACCTCCACTGCTAAACTCATAACCTGATGAGAAGCAATTAACTCCTAAATTGTGGCATGAGTTCGTTTCAAATTCCAACACCTTGTCACGAGAACTGGGACAAAATGACTCCCGTTGAACAGGGTCGCCATTGCAAGAAGTGTGTTAAAACGGTACACGATGTATCAAACTGGTCGGATGAAAAAATCGTTGACTCTTACCTTGAGAACGATCAGAGTCTTTGCATCCGAATACCTGAAGAACGGCTAGAATCTGTCCCTACGAAGCCCAAAACCTGGAAGTATTATCTCGTTGCAAGTATTATGACCTTTTTTCTACTGGTTAAGCGGAATCTTGGATTTGCTCAAATAAGTGAAACATCAAAGGAAATCTCACCGAACGATACCACGAAACAGTACACCGAAATAAAACTTACAGGTGTTGTTTCTGATTCGTTGAACGCAGGGAACCCGATTGTTGGGGCTGACGTGGTTGTTTATAAAGATGGTAAGGTAGTGATGTCTACCTACTCCGATAATCAAGGGAAATTTAAAATGGACATATCAGACACCTTCTCTTCCGAAGATAGCTTGTTGCTGTCCATTCATTATTTGGGTATGAAGTCTGTTTCCAGAAAGTTCAAGGTTCGGGATACGATTGACACCGAAATTCTAATGACCGAGGGTCATATCTGCCTGAAAGAAACCGTTATATTAAGACGTAGAGACATCATGACAGGGACGATCCATGCTGGTATTATGTTGTGGCCAGATAAAACCAAAGCCCGTCAGGTGTACAAAATCCTCGATGATTATGACACAAAGCACATTCACCACGACGAACTCCAACGATTAAACCTAAGACACTAGCACTGCAATGCTCTCAGACCTCCTTCTTCGATACAGTAGTGGTCGATAACTCACCTAGAATCGTCTTACTAAAAAGCCAAATTTCTACTACATTTGAGCGAACTTATTCGTTGCAATGTCGTCAGAAATTCAAGCAAAAATCATTCAATTAACCGAAGAACTCAAAGCGCATAATTACAAATACTATGTCCTGGCGCAGCCGTCCATTTCCGACCGGGAGTTCGATCAAAAACTCAAGGATCTGGAGGCGCTCGAACAGGCATATCCGCAGTACAAACAACCAAACTCTCCCACTTCCGTGGTGGGCGGTGAGGTAACAAAGGAGTTCAATACAGTAAAACACGATGTGCCCATGTTATCGTTGGGTAACACGTATTCTAAAGAAGAGCTTTTTGATTTTGATCTGCGGGTCAAAAAGTTAATTGGCAACGACTTTAAGTACACTTGCGAGCTTAAATTCGACGGTTTTGCGATCGGTATTAAATATGTAAACGGGCAACTTACACAAGCCCTCACCCGTGGTGACGGCGTGCAGGGAGACGATGTAACCACGAATGTTAAAACCATCCGAAGCATTCCACACACCCTTACGGGAAACTATCCGGAACACGTAGAAGTTCGAGGTGAGATATTCATGCACAGAGCGGCCTTTGATAAAATGAATGCTGATCGTATCGCTCAGGGTGAAAAACCGTTCGCTAATCCGCGAAATAGTGCTGCTGGTACGATCAAAATGCAGGAGCAGAACGAAGTAGCTAAACGTCCGCTTGATGCCTTTTTGTATCACGTTCTTGGAGATGAAAAGAAATTTCAAACACATCATGGCTCCTTGCTTAAAGCGAAAGAATGGGGCCTTCCAGTGAGCACTGAAATGATGTTGGCTGGTTCTATTGATGAGGTCTGGGACTACATCTCTAAGTGGGATAAAAAACGAAAAGAACTAAGTTATGATATCGATGGCATTGTCGTGAAAGTCAACGACTTTCATTTGCAAAATGAGATGGGTTTTACGGCCAAGTCTCCGCGTTGGGCCATT
>DIYD01000319.1 GCA_002428905.1 Bacteroidetes bacterium UBA6063
AAGAACTCCTGCCACTCGAAGTCCCAATGCGGAATATCTACAAACCGAATGGTATCTCGAGATGGCGTTAGTGCAAACGACTTGATATCGTGTCCAAGAAGATGCATGTGTGGAAACACACTGAGCATAGAATAATCCTCCCCGCCTAGTTTGGCTGAAGCACTTACCTCCGTATGCCGGTTTGGTGGGAGCACAAACGCCCAGTTTTCAATAATCGACTCAGTGGTTAATGGACGAATATTGACATTGTCGTCATAAAACCAAAAGCGAATAAGAGTGCTATCCACTTCTCCGTAAGATCCTTCCGGGTAATGCATCGCTAAGACTACATTGGAGCCTGCTTTCACTTCAAATCCCAGGTTAAAATCATCGCCATTGGTTGGAAATATAGTTGGGGGTGACCCAGGCACATAACCGCCAATCAGCCCACGGGTAGGTCCAGTGCAAACGCCACCCGAAGTATCCGTTTTATAAGAACCTGTTGCATCGAGGTAAACCAATGAGTGATGAACGATGGCATGATTCCCGGGCACCACTTCAAAGCCTCTGATTTTTTTGTCGGATGTCAGATTCATTGGCATCGAAAAACATACATAATCATCGCCTGTAGCGGATGCTTTACTGGTGTACACCGGAAGCTTAATCTCCAAATCTGGAGGTGTTCGGATGAAGCCTTTGGTGCTGTAAACGGGCGGAGGAGGTGTTTTAGAGGCATCTCCTTCAGGACTTCCATTGTCTACCCAATCTGTGATCGCCTTTATTTCATTGTCAGACAACACCCGTTCATGGGCGTAGGACTGGTAGTCTTTATTGGCAATCCAGGGAGGCATTGTTTGATCGGTCACCGATGCTTTAATAGCGCCGGACCAAGTCTGCGCATCGGAGTATGTCAGTAACGAAAACGGTGCTATACCTTTTGGATTGTGGCAGTTAGAACAATTGTCGTAAACCAACTGAGCAATAGTTGAACTCCAGGTATTTTGCCCGTAAGCACTTGCCAGATAAAGAAGTAAAACGATTGAAATGATGCCTTTTTTCATAGAACAAATGTATCGAATTAATAATGGGTATGTTTTGAGGTCTATTATCTCAGGGATAATTGCATTACATAGCGTTTTCTGCAAAACGCTGATTTTCATTCGCACTTTATACCATAAAACTGCGTTTGATCCTAACTAACCTTGTAACCACAAACGCCTTACATCATGAACCACTCTCGAATCCATCTCAGCAATTCCATGTTTGCTTTAGCACTGGTTTTGTGCAGCTTAACTTGCCTGGGACAACGTGGTCCTCTCCGTCCAAAGGACATTAATTTCGGTATATCAATGGGCCCCGGAACCGATCATCATTATAACAAATACCCTTTCTTGAGAAATTATGAGGGGCAAAGCATCAGCTACGTTGAGATGGCCATTTCAGACAGACAAATGGTTGGCCTTCAGATGAACGTAGACAACCGTTACTTCAAATCAAAAGAGGCTCTCCATCACTTTCGAAACACCTTACACCCGCCATGTTACACAAAGGCACTCACGAGGGGCTATCATGTTTTACACGATTTCGGTTTCAGATATTCCACGTGCTACCGGATACGAGTAAAACGGTTTTACCCTTATCTGTTCTTTAGATCAACACTGTCTGCAGGAGTTCATCAAACCGAACAGGCAGTGCACGGTTTCATTGAGTACCCATCAAACCCCAACCTACCACCCGTTAGATTTGGTACGCGACCCGACGAAATAAGAAAGAGTCCTCTGGGCTGGTTTACGCAGGGAATTGGTGTGCTCGAATATGAAAACCAATATCGAGGTTCTTATTTTATAGCCACCAGCATCAACTTCGGACGATCTATTAACCGTGTTGAGTATTATGAAATCGTTCAACAAAAACAAGTAGTAAGCGACAGGTATACGGAAGTTGTTAACCGTCTTGCATTAGGCCTTCAATTCGGATTATGTGGGTGGATAAATTGAGTGCTGTTCTACTCCTCCCAGTTAAAGTAGCGTTGTGTTATCTCTTCGGTGTGTTCATCCAGATATTCAATAAAGGCCTCTTGTGCCGGGGTCAACCGTTTATCTCGATGGTAGATCACATTCCATCGTGTTGTGATGGGTAGACCATCTAACGGAAAGATTCGAATATCTTCATTTGTTAGTGCTCGTCGCAAACCAATTAGCGGTACAATCGAGAATCCGAGTCCGGCATTCACCGCTTGCTTCACCGCTTCATTCGACACCAACTCCATCGATTTCCCCACTTTTATGTTATTCTCAGACAAATACGTTTCCATCGCATTGCGTGTAGCAGAACCTTGTTCTCGAAATAACAGGGTGACGTTCTCCAAATCTTTCACTTCTTGTACCGCACCTTTAAACTCTGCACTTCCTACTAAATAAAGCTGATTGTCCATAAGTTCTTTATTCTGCAGCTGCATTTGCTCCGGAATAACTGAAACCAGGGCGAAGTCGCATTCGTTTTTGCGCATGTCTTCAAGCACCCGGGTTCTGTTCGACACGTCGAGTGATATATGTATGGCGGGATACATATCCATGAATTTCCGTAATACATAAGGAATTACGTACTTACCCGTAGAAACAACAGAAATCTTAATCTTTCCCGATACCAGTCCTTTGTAGCGATCAAGGGTGTACTTAATTTCAGCGGTCTCGGACAAAATATGTTCACACCGCAATGCGATTTCTCTACCAAAATCAGTAACGTACAATTTCCTTCCTATAATCTCGGTTAATGGAAGATCAAATTGGTCTTGAAAGTTTTTCAGTTGAATCGATACAGCTGGTTGGGTAAGTGATAGTTGATCCGCTGCCTTGGTGATGCTCTGCAAATCCACTACAGCTTTAAAGATGTTTAGTTGATGAAGCGTGAAATTCATAAATATATGTTTATGCTTACCATAAAAACATTAAACTTTTATTTATGTTTTAACGAAATGAATTTTGCAGTGTAATAAAAAGTATTTATCACATGTACTACACTTCAAAGTCACAAAAAGGACTTCCTAATGTGGCGGCCAATGAAGCAGATTCTGCACTACCTACTACTGAACACCAGGACGTATCGGACCAATTAACCATCCACCTGATTTCAACCAGTACGAACGCCAATTCGATGCCCGATTCAGCCAAAGCCAGGGCCAGAGAGAACGCTCCTACGCTGATTGAATTGTTCAACCAAAACGTGGCCACAGACGACTATGTACGTCACTGGGTTGGTGCTGACGAATTTGCCATCAATGGACTACCAAAGCACGAACTTGACGCATATTTAACTATTGCCAAAGAGCTTGGGAAGTCCATAAAACTTACCAATACCATTACCGTAAAAATATCTGATTAACTATCTATTAACTAAAGATTTAAAAAGTGAGCTTACCACAATTTGTACAAAACTTCACCAATCCGGCCCTCTTGTTTTTTCTACTAGGGATAATTGCGGTTCGGATTAAAAGTGACCTTCAGATTCCCGAGAACAGTTCAAAATTCATTTCCATTTATCTTCTACTATCGATTGGTTTCAAAGGAGGTCAGGAGTTATCACACAGCACCATTAATGCAGAAATTCTGTTGAGTGTTGGGTTAGGTTTAGCGTTAGCCATCGGCACACCCATTGCATCGTTTTTTATACTAAAGCACAAGTTAGGTGTCGACAATGCCGGTGCTATCGCAGCAGCTTACGGGTCGGTTAGTGCGGTGACATTTGTTACCGCTACTTCCTTCCTTGATTATCATGCCGAAAGTTTTAACGGACACATGATTGCAATTATGGCCTTAATGGAAGCCCCTGCAATTCTAGTTGGTGTTTTAATCATACGGTACTTCAAATCGGAAACGGAAGAATCGTTTAGTGTCAGGAGTCTGGTCAAACACGCCTTGTCCAATGGCAGTGTGGTGATTATACTGGGCAGCCTGGTCATAGGCTACCTCGCCTCTACGGAGCAAGCCGAAGGCATTAAACCATTTACTACAGATATATTCAAAGGCTTTCTTGCGGTTTTCCTACTGGATATGGGCATTCACAGCGGCAGGCATTTATCCGCAATCACCAAGAATGGCGTATTCCCGATACTATTTTCAAGCATTACGCCCTTTGTCTATGGATTAATCGCACTGGGTATTAGCATGCAAATCACGGATTCTCCAGGCAATCAACTGTTGTTTGCCATACTTGGTGCAAGCGCTTCATACATTGCCGTTCCCGCAGCCATGAAGATAAGCGTACCAAAAGCAAATCCGGGTCTTTACCTACCGATGGCATTAGGTATTACCTTCCCAATTAATGTGATGATTGGTATTCCATTCTATTACTTCATCATACGCATGTTTGCATAAGATTTTAGCCATTGGAAAAAATAAGGACGGTGGCCGCTATAACACAGTCACCGTTCCTTTTCTATATATGAACCGGCCTTCGGACGTTTGTAATTTCAACATATACATGAACACCTTCCCTTTCATGTTTTGATCGGGAATCCACTCCTTGTCAGAAGCCTGATACACCATCCCACCCCAACGATCATAAATGGTAATGTCATACGTTTCTACCCCGAAAAGAATGGGGGCAAATGCATCGTTCAGGCCGTCGTTATTGGGCGATACCGCACTTGGGATGTAAACCATTGGCTTATACGGCAGACATAAGACATTACTGTAAGACACATCGTTCTTATTTCGAGCACTCACCAGGTAGCACTTCTCTAACTCATCTGGCAACAAGAAATCCTTGTCGTGGAAAGATGTGTCAGCAGCATTGGGCCAACCGATGGAAGTCAACTCATGTGTACCCACTTGCAGAATTTCATATTCGATTTCCGTGTCTATCTGGGATCTATATTTTGTGAATTCGAGCAATGCATATCCATTGTTTTCCGAAACCGTGCCATTCAATAGAACCGGCTTAGCATAATTCCCTGCCTGACCTTGTTGTCCGCAACTATCCTCTGCAATCACCTTGTAATAGACCGAGGAAGGCCCATCTATTGCGTCATGGTAACGACCGTCAGTTACGGAATCTATCCGCCTCATAACGGTCGGACTGCTTCCCTTGTAAATATGATATCGCACTGCTGCGTCGTTTTCCTCCCAGGTCAAATCAATTTGCCTGTTGTACCGGGTTTGATCTCCGAAGGTATGTGCGTACGAAACATTTCTTACGTAGCTAGAGTCTGTGGCTGTGAGCCCTTTAGATACGTAGATCGTTGCCGTATCGGTTTGTGTAACACATCCGGTATGACCATATAACTTCTGGACGATATAATAGGTTCCGGACTGAGCAAATTCATGGGAAAAATCTTCATGGCTGATGGCTTGCCAGCTATTGACGTCTGAATAGAAATACGCTTTTCTGGTAACGTTGAGTTGCACAGTGTCCGTCAGGTTAACGGTAAATGGACTGCATCCTCGATTGTTATCCACGGTAAACCCTGGACGTGGTGCTTCTACCACCCGAATTCTGTTGGTCAGTACCAACGTACTGTCGCAATAGCCATTGTAGAAATAAAGTGAAACATCGTAAGCGCCCGGATTGGTGTAAACATGGTCGATTATATTCTTCCCTTCAAAAGCTCCTACCTCCATGGTCTCGCCGTCACCAAAATCCCATATGAGTTTTGGGTTGTTCTCCTTTTTATATTGCTTGGATGTGCTGGAATTGGTAAACGTGACCGGTTGGAACGCACAAACTACAGAATCACTTATGTGAAATGCGACTGCCGGCCTTTCGGGTATTTCGATCAATAGTGTATCAAAATACCATTCCGAATAATGGCCTTCTTGGGCTTGTGCGTGAAGCTTAAAGGGGTATTTCCCGTTTTTGAGGAAAACGAAGTCCGGGCTATCTGAACTATCGGTAATCAATGCTCCATCAGGAGCCTGAACATACCAGGTATACTTCATTTTGCCCAAAGACTGATCCGTTTCATTATTGAATTGAACCCGGGCATTACAATCATAATCCACATTGTACGAGAGCCTGATGTAGTCATAGATCATAGGATTAACCCCATAGAACGGATTCGAGCTGATATTCCTCTTATAGTCAAACGGGAAACTGTAGGTCGGACTTGCTCGGATATCCGGAATTCCGTTTGCGTTTCTGTATAAGGTAAATATGGTATTATTCTCTGAAAGCGAGGTTGTATTCTGGAATGAAACCAAATCGCCATACGGACTTAGATTTATACCATATAACAATCGTGACTTAGTGCTGTTGTTTACGTTTGTTATCGTGTCGATGATTTCTGAATTTCCTCTGACCTGGCGTCTCCTTCTGCGGCAAATGAACCAATCTGTTTGCTTTTTTTGTTGATTGGAATAGAGGTTCTGAACCCTTAAATAGTACAACGTAGAATCGTTGGCAGCCATCAACATGGAACCTGCCGAAGAGCCAAACTTTGTTCCATAATAACTCACCTTGTGTTCAGACCCGTCCATTACGTGTGTGCGACTCTGATGTTCTTCCAGCACAGAACCATACCCCAATACCTGATGAGTTTTAGCATCAAGGTTATACTCGACTATACCCGACCAAATCTCAAACTCAGACACAGACGGTACCAGACTGTGTTTAAGTGATGCATTGGCCATAATGTACAGTTTCTTTCCATCTCTCGAGAACGTGGCACCGTTCGACCGGTTTACTGTAAACTGGCGAAACGGCAACGAAACATTCATGGGTTCCTTAAATACGTTGAGCGGGTCAATTGCCAGTCTGTTTAGTAACCTGAACTGATTGTTGCAATAGCTCACTAAATAATCCGATCCATGAGCACTAATGAGCATGAGATACTCAAAATTTCGTATACGTGTTACGGCAATAATTCTTAAGTCTTCGCCCGATACGAGTAATTCATTCTTTGTGGTACAGGTATAAACGCCGTGATCGGGCTGAATTATGGATCTGTACAGACCGCTCTGATACACCGCGAACGAGTCGCTTCTGATATTGTATGCCTCGTAAACACTTGCCATATAACGTTGTATCTGACGATCTTCTGGTTTGTCATACGTATGAAACGTGGTATAGGTGTTTGTATCGGTCATTAGCACGACATTGGAACCAATAGACGGACACAGGTACGTTGCATTATTCACCTCACCCGAATTATTTAGACCAAATGCCCCGGCCCCATAATCGGTAAACAAGGGTGTTCCGTTATTACTGCAAATAGTCATTGGCGAAAAAGCCTGAGACGTTTGCAGTTTTACAGTTGGTTCATAGCGAGATATACGATGATCCTTATGAAATTGAAAATAGGATAAAAGCCCTTCGTTTTGATTCCAAATACGATAGGTTTGCGCATACCCTTGTCCTGAATCAACAAGATACAATGCAAGCAACCAGAGAATTATGAACCCTCGTTGCATTATTCAACCAAAAATTTCGCATAGTGTGTTCCTGCATTGCTTTCAAGCAAGAGCAGGTAAAAACCCGTTTGAGGGTTTTCCAGCGAAAACTTAAAGTTGGAGATACGTCCACTAGGTTCCCAATGGACGGGAATTCTATTACCGAGTATGTCAACGACGTAACACGATTTAACCTTTTCACCCCGTATTTGAACATTAAATTCTCCGTTACTGGGGTTCGGGTACAGGTTTATCGGCAACCCCGTATTGGTAAACCGGGTAGAGGTAACATCACGTGTTTGAATATCACATTGAATTACACATGAGACACAGCTCGAAGGATTACTGGAGCAACTTGTGCCAGTTATTACCTGACCTGTTACATGGTCAAGTATGAGGTTATTCAGCGTTGCACTGAAGTCATATAACTTTAGAACACTATTCGGATTGTGGTCAATATTAAAATAATTCGTACACGATTGTAAAAAGCCGGGAATGGTGCTAAAAACATTGGCTGCCGACTTGTTGGCATGGCCAACCACACCATTGTCTGGTATGTCATTTATTGTAGCCTGATTGGTATTTAGATCGGTTAGAACATCCGTGAATTCGTTACAGGTAATATCAAGGAAGTTGTGGTTACCAACTAGATTTATACCCGTTACATTGTGTGCGCAACGTTGTGCATCGTCGGGCACCACAAAGTCATTATCAAAATCATTTCCCTTGATTACCGAAGCCCTGGCGTTCTTCGGATCAACCATGTCAATAAACTTTAGAACATCTAAATCTGCGGTAAAATCATTGTCTACAATGCGTACATCATCACAGTCGGTAAGTGAAACGACTCTGACAAAACTATTGCTCGTGAATTCAGAACACGATGAACTTAGGTCAAGTACATCATCAATCGAGTTTTCTGTTAGAGTGAACTCGCATTCTTTTATTCCAATCCCGGTTGTGTTTTCCACTCGAATGCTAAATGCGCAATCGGTGAAGTTTGACTTGTTGATTATCTGGCTTCCTGAGCGCGAGCTCGGAATTCGGGTAAGTAAATTACCCTCAGTAATATCAATACCAAAACCTAATTGTTCAAATTCATTGTCTCTTGGGGTTAATGCACCTGGTCCAGAACCATAACAATTATCGAAACAGGCATCCTGATCATCGCAACATCGATCACCATCCTGGCTTAGGCCCATGGAACCCTCGTGTATCAAAATGCCGGTACCTCTTTCAGCCGGACAATGCTGAGTAGTACTTGTATTTTTAAAGGTGCAACCACCTATGTTCAACCACCCATTAACCTCATCTATGTTGATATGAACCGGATCTTCGCCAAATGCGGAAGGGAAATTATTATCCCATAGAAAGTCCGTACGCATAATGTGGCCTGCATACTTCTGCGAATTCGTCAACGCACCGTTAAACAGTTCAACCAGAATACTGGTTTCACAATTGATAAACTTAGAATCATTGATTTCAATGACACCACCACCAGTGTGGGTTTGATTCTGTTGTAAGCCCGGACCAACTTCCAGACCTATGGTGGCCTCGCGAATCTCCGAACCACTAATAACCGTATGTGAGAATTCATCATTAAAAGTACCTGACCAATCTATCGGATCACAACCATCCTCATCGGCGGTTGCATCCGTATCGTACTGACTTGCACCAAGACCATCAAAAGCATCCAGTGCTTTAATTCCTATCCAGATATCATCATAGGCATAGAGGTCACTATCGGTTATGGTTAAACTTCGTTCACGACGAAATACAGCATTTGGGCTAGGCAAATCAAGCGTGAGCTCAATTTTGCCACTCTGACCAAACGTTAAGTCACAGTTTTCAATAACCAGGTGCCCTTGTTCAACCAGAATAGAAGCCTGGAAGTGGTTTGTACCGGTAAGGGTTATACCGGTGATGGTTAGGGTGGCATCATTTTGTATTACAATGCCATGTTGAAAGGCGTCATCGGTTGAGCCTCCTGTGCCATCGGGTATATCACTTTCCTGGCTCCATGTAGTATTTGAGGTAATAAATACGGTGGCCGCTGATAACCCGTTCCCGTACCCAACTACTACGAGGCAACTTAAAACGAAACTGCGAATGAATTTGGATACACGTTTAGTTGAATGGATTTGGTCATTTCCAGGTGTGGTTGTCCTGATTATCATAGATTCAATTTTTAGCGGTTTTAGACCCAACATCCATTTTTGTACAGAAGATGACGGTTCTAAACGCATTTAAAACTATGAGCTTTAGAGGCTATATGACATAAAACAGGAGTAAATTTTCGAAAAACACTGTACTCTTTCTAGTTACATCTAGCTAGTTTTCAGCACATTGACTATTTTTTGGTGCTAACCACCGAGTTTTACAGTACAAATTGTAGGTGATGTCTCCACCTAATTTTTGATCAAAATGATTTTTCTTGTGACCATGTCCATAGAAGTCCTGGCCACGACATTGTAGATACCTGAAGTGAGATTAGTTGCATCAAGTTCAAAGGAAGTTTGAGACTTTTGTGTGATCAAGTTTGGTGCCATCTCCTGTCCACCGGAATTATACAACCGAATTTCACGAACCCTATCGTAACCACTAAATTCAATTCGAGCTGTCTCAACCACCGGATTTGGATAAACACGACAAGAAACACTAACGGTCTCCGTAGGTATTATCCCTGAATTGGGTTGCGTGTATTTTAAGATTAACCCATTAGAGCCCACCGCCCAACCAAATCCACCTTCGAAATCTGTACTTAGAATATGATCTGATGTCAGGTTCGTTTGTGACGCATGCCAGGTTTTGCCACCGTCTTTCGATTTAAAAATGGTACCGTTCGCACCTACCACCCATCCGGTAAGGTCATCTGTAAACCGGATGCTTTGCAAAGACTCTGTTGTTGGAATATACCCTTTCACCCAGGTTTTCCCGGCGTCCGTGGTATAAAGCACAAGACTATCGTCGCCGCACAACCATCCTTTGGAATCGGAAAGAAAAAACACATCGAAGACATTCATATTGTATCCGTCTTCTCTAAGCCAACTCCTACCCGTATCTATTGTTTTTTGAATTAACCCATTAAATCCAACAATGAAACCGGTGGAATCATTTAAGAATTGGACGTTTCGGTATCCTTCTACACTGGTTCGACCCTTATTTTCCCAGGAATCACCACCATCTATGGAATAATAAATGGCTCCAAGGGTACCCGTCACCCATAGTACCTGATCGTTAACGGAAGACATGGACAGCAAATCACTGTTGAAACTACCTACACTTTTTATGGTCCAGGAGTCCCCTTTGTTGTAGGTGACATATAGGCCTCCATATTTGCCCGTAGCCCATGCGGTAGAATTGTTCACCCAATGAACATCATTCAGTGGAGCAACTCCAAGAGAGTCCAGCATTTCCCAGGCTTGTCCCCCGTTCGTAGTCCGCAAGACTACACCGTCATCGCCAACAGCCAACCCCAGATTCGAGTCGATAAAATCCACAGCGTTTAAATGACTTTGAACACCGCTTTGCTGCACCTTCCACTGTGCTTTAGCAGAAGAAAAAATTAATAGCAAGGCCATTACCGAAAGTGAATGAGTCAGAGAATTCATAGCTATCCGTTCGTAGTATTATCTTTAGATTAACCTTAAATATACATCTTTACTCCCTCACTTAGCTGCTTCATGGTTAAAAATAGCAAGGTTTAGCTAATTAGACGGGCAAATCGGACACGTTAATTCTACATCAAATAGCATTTTTTTTATGGTACGACGTTCGAATGTAATTAGCTTTGCACCACAATATGAATTTAACAATCAACAAACAAATGCATTGGATGTGTTGCCGCAAGATCAGCGGTAATCAGGAATGCTACGTTTATTGATTTAAAACAATAAAACAGTTAAAAAGCCTTCCTGTCGATTCAGGAGGGCTTTTATGTATCGCTCTTTCTGAGTTTACCGGATTGGTTCGTGATAAATAATATGAAAACAACCGATCAACGATTGACGACAGACGTATTTCACGTCTACAACTTTACCGTCTTCCCCGACAACCTAAACTATGCCGGGACTCTTTTTGGTGGAAAGCTCCTTGCAGAAATGGACCTGGCAGCAGCCAATTCAGCACGTAGACTACTTTATGGTACTGCGTTCAATGGCATGGTGACGGTGCATCTGAGCGAAGTGGACTTTATCAACCCGGCATATCTGGGAGACATTATCCAATTGGGTACGTCCATTGTCAAACTTGGAAACAGCTCTATTACCATAGGTGTTCGGGCCGAGAGTGAGAATATGGAGGGAACGAAACAATTAATATGCAAGGCTCAGTTTGTAATGGTTGCACTGAAAGACGGCAAACCTTATAGCCATGGCAAGCGGTTATAAGTATTTACCGAACTGTTAATTTGCGTTCGGTTAGATATTCGCGAGATCCTTTGGGATCTGGTATTCGGTGAACACCAGATAAAATATAAGTGCCTGATTCTTTGGGTTTAAAATGAAATCCACCTGCACTATCTACGCTTAACCGCTCTACAATGAGCCGTGTATCGACTACAACTTTTTCAACTTTAATATCTTCCTTAAGTGAGACATCTTCGATAACCAATTTGATGTTATTGGTATAGGTAGTCCCGAGTGGTATGGTATCTTGTGATTCACCAAATGTGTATATCATCGACCATGCGTTGTATTGTTCAAGTACGGGTGCTCCGTTTGCCTTAAACTGCCTTAAACTGTCCCGTTCTGCTTGCAATTCTGCAATTTTTGCCTCGCTCTCCGCCAATTTCATTTCGAGAACGACAACCTTTACATCTTGTTTGCAACCAAGGCCAACAAGAATCAAAAGTCCCATTACATACGTTAATTTCATTGTACCTGTTATCTGATATTGTCTTTAAATTTTGCAATTATTTCATCGGAGGTAACTGCCTCCCATTTACGTTGCTCAGTCCGTAGCTTTTCTACGTCCAACCCGCCAGATTTACCTCTAAAACTCATTTCCCTGCTGTAGTGAAACTGTGCTTTAATAAGCGCTAAACGAGCTTGTCTGTATTTCTCTGCTAAAGCGCATATTCTTTCGCTGGACTTGTTGTGATAGATGGCAAGCCTTAGGTCTTCCGAACGATTTATCACCAGTTCTTTCTTTCGGGTTGGATTATCTCGAGGTGGGTAACTTGGCATGGTTATTTGTCCAGTTTGTTTTACCTCAAATTTAATCGAACTGGGGTAGTTATGAAAGCGGTCAAAATGACTTAAATCATCAGTGTCTCACATAAACAGGTGAATACATATCTTTGTTACATGCTTTCGAAAAAAACAAAGTACGGACTAAAGGCTCTTGCTATGTTGGCAAAACATGATCGCAGCAGTCCGCTTACTACGCAAGACATTTCCGAAAGTGAAAACATATCATATAAGTTTTTGGAGTCCATTCTCATTGGTCTTCGAAAAGCAGGCTATCTCGGTTCAAAAAAAGGGAAAGGCGGCGGTTATTATCTGCTGGAAGCACCCGAAAACATCAAACTGACGGATATCATGAGACTACTGGAAGGCCCTATTGCATTGTTGCCATGTGTAAGTCTCAATTATTATGAAGCCTGCGATGATTGCCCGTCTGAAGAAGAGTGCAGCATCCATAGGCTAATGATCAAAGTGCGAGACAGCACCCTGGAGATTTTCCGCAATCATACGGTCGCTGATCTGAAGTAACACAAAATTAATTTGGCAGTCGATTCTACTTTTTTACTTTTGCATAACCTATTTAACCGATAGGTTATAAATGTTAATGATTTTAGATCGTTTCAAATCGACCCAAAAGCCCGTGAACACTCTTGGCGACAAACCCAAGCGCAGCGTGCTTAAAGCCTTGAGCTGGAGAGCACTAGGCAGCATTGACACCGTGCTTATTTCTTGGATCATCACAGGTAGCATCGGTGCGGCGTTTACCATTGGTACCGTTGAACTGGTAACGAAAATGGTGCTCTATTACGGTCATGAACGTCTTTGGAATCGCATTCAATGGGGAAAACAAGTATGAATAAAATAGCATCTAAATCGTTGGACAACAAGACACCGATACAGCGTGTTGAACTGGCAATCAACCAGGCTCAAAATCCGGTAATCACAACCAATTTCAGGCCCTTTGAGTCTGCTATACTCCATCTGGTGACTTCGGTGAAAAACGATATTCCTGTGATCTGGTGTGACACCGGGTACAACACAAAAGCTACCTATGCGCATGCGCGAGGACTGATTGAACGACTCGGCCTGAACATAAAGCTTTATTCCCCAAAGCAAACCGCTTCATATCGAAAGGTCTTTCTTGGGGAACCTGAAATAGACACGCCGGAACATACGCTTTTTACAGAACAGGTAAAGTTAGAACCGTTTCGACGTGCGCTGTCTGAGCTGCAACCCGACGTATGGTTTACCAATTTGAGACAAGGCCAAACCGCACACCGTGACGCTCTGGGAGCGGTTTCATATTCGTCTGATAACATCATGAAAGTCAGTCCCTTCTTTGAGTATTCAGATGAACAACTTCAATTGTATTTGACACAACACAACCTGCCGAACGAGTTGGACTACTACGACCCAACCAAGGTATTATCGCATCGAGAATGTGGACTTCATTTAACCTAAATTATGCTTAACAAAACACTGGTACAAAACCCTTTGGAATCTGAGGGCATTTACATTATACGTGAGGTTGCGGCCCAATTTAACAATCCTGTATTACTATTTTCAGGCGGGAAAGACTCCATCACACTGGTACATTTGGCTCGCAAGGCATTTGCGCCAGGGCGCATTCCTTTCCCCTTGTTGCACATTGACACCGGACACAATTTCAAGGAAACGATAACATTTAGAGATGCCCTGGTCGAAAAGTATAACCTGGAGTTGATTGTTCGCCACGTACAGGACAACATCGACCGTGGAGATGTAATTGAAGAAAAAGGCAAGTATGCCAGCAGAAATGGTTTGCAAACGCAAACGTTGCTGGATGCCATTGAGGAATTCAAATTTGATGCATGTATTGGCGGTGCTCGCAGAGATGAGGAAAAAGCAAGGGCTAAAGAACGCATCTTTTCGGTACGTGACGATTTTGGTCAGTGGAACGAAAAAAAGCAGCGACCCGAACTCTTTGATTTGCTCAATGGACGCATACACCTTGGAGAAAACGTCCGTGTTTTTCCCATATCCAATTGGACTGAACTTGATGTATGGAACTACATCGAACAGGAAAACATTGAGCTGCCATCGCTGTACTTTGCACATTGGCGAGATACGTTTGAACGCGACGGTCTTATTTGGACTGCAGATGATTCTATCGTCTATCGAGAAACGGACGAAACCATCACAAAAAGGCACGTACGCTTTCGAACCATAGGCGATATGAGTTGTACCGCCGCAGTTGAATCCTCGGCATCTAACATTCAGGAAGTTATTCAGGAAATTGCAGAATCAGGTATTTCGGAACGTGGCGCACGTATTGACGATAAGCGTTCGGAAGCAGCTATGGAACTGCGTAAACAACAAGGGTATTTTTAAGGAACAGCATAAATGGAAGTATTAAAAATTGCAACAGCAGGTAGTGTAGACGATGGTAAAAGCACATTAATTGGGCGGCTGTTGTATGAAACCAATTCATTAACTCAGGACAAGCTGGACGCGATATGGAAGAGCAGCAAGAGTAAAGGGTATGATTACCCCGATTTATCTCTTGCCACGGATGGTCTTGTAGCCGAACGTGAACAAGGTATAACCATTGACGTCGCTCATATCTACTTCTCCACGGAAAATCGAAGATACATTGTAGCAGACAGTCCAGGTCACGTAGAGTATACCCGAAACATGATCACGGGCACATCCACGTCTCAGGCTTCGATTGTATTAATCGATGCGAGTAAAGGCGTAAAGGAGCAAACAGCCCGGCACCTATTCATCAACAAGACATTGGGGATTCAACAGTTAATCTTTGCTGTAAACAAAATGGATCTGATCTCGTACAACGAGGATGTATTCCTCAAGATCTGTGCAGAGATTAAAAACTTACTCTTAACACAAGGCATAAAATCAACCCATAGTTTCATTATTCCGGTTTCTGCACTTTACGGTGAGGCTATAGCACATCCTTCGGAACAAATGGCATGGTATTCAGGGCCTACTCTTCTAAAGGCCATGGAATCCTTATCTACAAGTGACCCGGCCGCAAACAACAAGGCTCGATTTACGGTACAATCGGTAATCCGACCTGAGGCCAGTAAAACATATGATTTCAGAGGATATGCGGGCAGGTTAAATGGTGGCAACCTGCAAAAGGGCGATCACCTGACCATATTGCCTGGTTTACAGTCGGCTACAATCTCTGACATTCATTTCTTCAACCAATCGTACGACAAGATTCAATCGGGTACGTCGTGCACGCTCTTGCTTGACAAGGATGTAGATATTAGTCGAGGATCTGTTTTGGTACGAACAGATGATGTACCAGAATTAAGTCGCCAAATAAACGCCACATTATGTTGGTTAGACAGCAATCAATTACAGGTAAATCGAAAGTACTACCTGCAACAGGGTACGAAAACGGTTCAGGCAAAAGTTAAATCGGTTGACGCTGTATATGGCATAGATTTTCGTCCGGAAGCCTCAAACACCGATCAATTGGAATTGAATGAAGTGGCTGAAGTTCAAATTGCGCTGTCGGATCCCATAATTAATGAGGATTTCACCCAGCACAGATCTACAGGTCGATTTGTGCTCATAGATGCGATTACGAATAATACGGTAGGACTTGGCTTGATACGCAACTAAAAAGCGCTTCTCAACGAATACAGAACACGACCCCAACAAAGCGTGTCTGAACTACGCCGACTAGTTACTGCATTTGGAAAGATGACGACCTGTTTTTGATTTAGCTGGATTGAAAACATATCTTTGATCCACTATGAAACGTAAACTGTACCCCATTTCACTCTTGCTTTTCACCCTTGCTCTTTTGTCGGGTTGTGAGCTTTATTACCTACCACCACAGATTCAAACACCTACCCACGAACAAAAAGGCGATCTGGCCGTAAACCTTCAAGGATTGTATACATTAAGTGGTTCGGCATCTTATGCCATAACCAATAATTTGTTTCTGGGTGGATCGTTCATGAACTACTCCAATCAAAACGACAGCAACTCTTCCGATTTCTTCCGCGTAGGTACGGTTGAAGGTGGTTACTACCACTTTGACACTACCCGAAACTTACATGTGGAAGCGATGATCGGTTTTGGTAATGGACAAGCCGGAGACGCCGAAGGGTTTGATGTAAACTTTAGCCGATTCTATATTCAACCGAGTATTGGTTTCCTTACAGAGGGTAGAAACATCGAAAACCACCTTACCTTCCGTTACAGTACACTTAATTACGACGAACAACCTGTTCGACAAGTTAGAGCCTTCTCGACGTCGTTTATAGAACCCGCCTACACCATGCGTTTGGGAACGGAGCATTTAAAGTTTCACTGGCAACTTGGTTTATCTATGCCAATTGGACCGAGCAATGGTCGGCCCACAGAATTTGCTTTTGACCCATTTATTTTTGGATTTGGCGTGAATTGGAAGTTCAATGCGTTAGGCAGATAACAGTATTTTAGACACTAATTCGTAACAAAATAGACAAAATCGGAACCTCCCTAAATATTTTATTCCATACCATTTATGGAATGAAATAATTTTTACAAGCTGATTATCAGCAATTTAAAAATTTACGTGCAGCGTTTTGGGGTATTATGACACTCTTATTATTGCTGTGGCACAATATTTTGTTCTATCTTTGTAAAGAATACCTATGAAAAGAACTTTACTTATTTTGATGATTTCTTTTGGATTGGCTGCGATGAGTAGTCTTTCGGGCTATGCGTCCGATTCCAATGGAGATAAGGTAAAACTCGGTCAGAATTATCCAAACCCTGCCGTGGGAACTACCTACATTGAGGTTGCCTTTGAAGGCGACGCTGTCCTAACTGTGTACAATCTAGTTGGAAAAGTAATTGAAGTAATTCCGGTTACTTCTTCTACGATTTCAATTGACGTTTCAGGATATACCGAAGGTATTTACTTATATACCCTGGAAAGCAACGGAGAAAAAGTTACGAAACGTATGACAGTGAAGAAACACTAATTACGTTTTAATGGAAATATAAAAGGCAAGACGTTGGTCTTGCCTTTTTTTGTGTCTGTATATTTCAGCTTGTTTAACTATCGGAATTAATCCTTTTAATGATCTGAACGGCCGCCCTGCTCAACACAGTCCCCGGTCCGAACACAAACGATACACCATTCCCATACAGGTGATCGTAATCCTGCTCGGGAATTACCCCACCGGCAACAACAACAATATCTCCCCTACCCTGACACTGTAATTCGTTCACCACCTCAGGCACCAGTGTCTTATGACCACCGGCCAAACTGGAAACACCCAATACGTGTACATCATTTTCAATGGCTTGCTTTGCTACCTCAGAAGGCGTTTGAAACAACGGGCCAATGTCAACGTCGAAGCCAAGATCCGCAAAACCCGTAGCAATAACCTTTGCACCACGATCATGCCCGTCCTGCCCCATCTTAGCCACAAGTATACGTGGTCGTCTGCCGTGCTCCTCTGCAAAACGGTCTGAAGCCTCTAAGGCCTCTCTGAACTCATCATTCATCTTAATTTCTTTTGAGTATACACCAGACACACTATTGCTTACTGCCTGATATCGACCAAAATGCTTTTCCAGGGCATCACTTATTTCGCCCAGAGTTGCTCTGGTTCGAGCTGCATCCACAGCCAATGCCAGTAGGTTCTCGTCTGAAGATTCAGCACCAAGTTCCAGTGCTTTCAATGCAGCCTGTGTTTTGGCTTCGTCACGGTTTGCACGGAGTTCTTTCAATCGTGCGATTTGGCCATTCCGAACCTGCGCATTATCAATTTCAAGTATATCAATATCCGCCTTATCTGACGTGGTGTATTCATTTACACCAACAATGACATCTTCCTTGCTGTCGATGCGGGCTTGTTTTCGTGCAGCAGATTCTTCAATTCGCATCTTAGGCACTCCGGCCTCAATGGCCTTAGACATGCCTCCCAGTTCTTCAATCTCCTCAATCAATTCCCAGGCCTTGTTCACCAGCTCCTCTGTGAGCGCTTCCACATAGTAACTGCCGCCCCATGGGTCCACCACCTTGGTTATGCCAGTCTCTTGTTGTAGATATAATTGAGTATCCCGGGCAATTTTAGCCGAAAAATCGGTCGGCAAGGCGATCGCTTCATCCAGCGCATTGGTATGCAGTGACTGTGTGCCACCCATAGCTGCGGCCTTTGCCTCAATACACGTGCGAGCCACATTGTTAAACGGATCCTGCTCGGTTAAACTCCAACCACTGGTTTGACAATGCGTACGCAATGCCAATGATTTTGTATTCTGTGGATCGAATTGCTTGATCAATTTGGCCCAAAGCAAACGACCAGCGCGCATCTTTGCAATTTCGGTGAAGTAGTTCATCCCAATACCCCAAAAGAAACTCAATCGAGGTGCAAACTGGTCAATGTGCAGACCTGCCTCAACACCTGTTCGCACATACTCCAATCCATCGGCCAATGTATATGCCAACTCAATTGCGGCATTCGCACCAGCCTCCTGCATGTGATATCCACTAATACTTATGGAGTTGAATTTGGGCATGTGCTGGGACGTATACTTGAAAATATCACTCACGATGCGCATCGAGTGCGCAGGTGGATAGATATAGGTATTACGTACCATGAATTCCTTCAAAATATCGTTCTGTATAGTACCAGCAAGACTACTCTGGTCAACACCTTGCTCTTCTGCAGCAACGATGTAAAACGCCATAATGGGTAATACAGCACCATTCATCGTCATTGAAACCGACATCTTATCGAGTGGTATTCCATCAAACAACAACTTCATATCTTCTACCGAATCTATGGCTACACCAGCCATACCCACATCACCACTTACCCTGGGATGATCCGAATCATACCCCCGATGCGTAGCTAAATCGAATGCAACGGACAATCCTTTTTGACCAGCAGCTAAGTTTCGGCGGTAAAACGCATTTGATTCCTCCGCTGTACTAAACCCGGCATATTGTCGAACCGTCCAGGGCCTAACTGTATACATCGAACCATACGGCCCACGCAAGTTGGGGGCAATCCCAGATGCAAATTGCGACGTTGTTGGAACATCCGATTGATCGTATTGCGCCTTTATAACCACATTTTCTTGCGACACATTCGTCGTCGATTTTTTCTTTTCTCTCCCAACGCTGAGTTCTACGTTGGTCAATAGCTGCTTACACAGATATTCTACCAGATAAGAACCATTGGCGGTATCATTTACCCAGTCAAAGTGAGACTCATGTTTCAACAAATGTGAAATATTTCTGGCCCATCGAACCGATTTCTCTGAAGCTTCTTTGCTAAAGGACTTAATGTATACTAAATCTGCCCCACCAACCACTGCAGACAATGCCTTGGTCGTTGTACGCAGCAAATTCGTGTAGTCATCTTCACCACTGAGCATCTCGGGACTACAAATTGCGGTAATGGTTGGACATTTCCCATTAAAAACCGACTCCAACGCAAGGCGTAAACTACGTAATCTGGCTACTTCATAAAAGAAATTAGTACTTAAATGCACCTCCACATTTAATAGAGCTTCGCCGTTTGGTATGTTGGCCTCCTGAAAACGTGATTTGATCTCCAGGGCCTTCTCTACGAAGTACCGGATTTCGCCTTCCCCAACGATATTGGTATTTGGATTGATTATCGAGAAAAGTGTATTCCCATTGGATGAACTGGCCAATGCAATGTTTGACCTGGAAGGTTTTGAATTAAGAAATGCACCAGTCACCTGATTTAACAGTTCCTCGGTCAATTGCACATCTATGCCATACCAGTTGGTTTGCACCTCCGCGCTGTTGTTGCTTACAAAATCAACATCAGTGTAAAGAGAATCGTCATTGGAATTGACATGATCTACGACCAGTTTCCAGGACGAAGTACTGGTAGCCGGGGTTGGGCATTCCCAATCAATATCTGAAGGGTGATAAACCGGTTCGACATCGATGCCAAACCAGTTGTTTTTAAGATCTTCAATTGGACGGCCTTTCAACTCCTTTTCTATCTGTGCCAACCAGTCGTTCTTACTCGGAACAACAAATTCGTCAAATGACAATCTCGATTTCTTCATCGCGGCAAAGGTAAAAAACCCTTGGAACAGTTCACCACGGTTATCGGTTCAGGCATATTCCACCCCGAGATTCCTTATTTTTGCCGCAAATGGAAGCAACGATGTCTTATCAATATATACTGGCGGAAACGCGAGACAACACGCTTACGATTACCATTAATCGTGAGTCTAAAATGAACGCTTTAAATGCGACCTTACTTCAGGAAATCAAACATGCGGTTATTGCGGGAGAAAACAGTACTGACGTTTATGGAATTATCATAACGGGTAAAGGCCCAAAGGCTTTTGCCGCTGGTGCCGACATTGCTGAGTTTGCCAACTTTGATCCGGAGC
>DIYD01000354.1 GCA_002428905.1 Bacteroidetes bacterium UBA6063
CGGAACAACCAACGGGAAACGTACGGAATTAACAATGCCCCGCTATTTGACCTGTTCACCGGCCGCGAAAAATCGTATTCCGGTGAGGCACGGCTGAGCGATGCGCAGAATCTCTTTATAACACGTGATTTTAACATACATCAGTTTTATCGCATGGGTGCCCGCAAAGTGCAGATTAACGACAGCACCATTGGCCCAGACACATCTACAGACAACATTAATGCCCAGTGGTTTCACCAGCTGAACTACCGAAGAAACATCAATCGGTTCTCAGACAATACGCTGCCCAATACCGTGTACCCAGACACCTTGTTTGAATCCGTTACGCTCGATTCGATCTTTAATGATGTAATTCAAAACCGCATCGGGTTTATAGGTAAGACAAAAGATGTCGGTCTTAAAGCATGGATGCTGCATGAAGTGATTCGGGTTAAACAAAAAAATGGCCACCAGAGCAATCTACAACATCTACAACTGGGCGCCCAAACCACAAGCAACCTGTCTATAGCCAAGCTTAAGGCAGAAGGCAAATACAGCGTGTTAGGGTATTACTCCGGCGATTTCTATCTAAGCGCACAAATTGAAAACCAATCAGATATCGGGCTGCTCCGCATTGGTTTAAAGCAAGTGCGTCATCGACCAGATTATAACGACCAGTTCTTTACAAGTAATTATTACTACTGGAATACACCGTTTAACAAAACCGATATCACAAACGGAACATTTACCTACAACCTGCCAAAGGGCCAACTAAAGGTTAATGTCGATGCAAGATTAATTACAGGTCAGGTTTACTACGACACTAGTGGACGAGCTCAACAATTCAACAGCACACTTCGTTATGGCAAGGTTAGTTTAAGTAACACATCGAACATTGGTAAAAGCTATTACATCAACCATCGATTTGTTGTACAAAGCAGCTCCAACGCTATACTTCCTGTTCCTCAATTCTTGTACAAAGCAAGTTTATACAAGGAAGGCTACCTGTTCAAGAAAAATATGTGGACCCGGTTTGGTGTAGATTTCTCGTACTTCTCCGAATTTGTTGGGTATTCGTACAATCCAGTTGTTCGTCAGTTCATATTGGGCGATGAGAATATAGGTGGTTATCCCATTCTTGACATATTCCTAAACGCACAGGTGCAAACCATGACCTTGTTCGTATCTGTTCAGCATGTAGGCCAGGGATTCTTTATAAACGATTCGTTTTCAGCTGAAGACTACCCGATTATAGGCAGAGCCTTCCGATTTGGTGTGCACTGGCGACTGTTTGATTAATCCTTGCTTGCAACTACTTGCAACGTCCAAACTTCAACACGTTTGTTTTTATCTGCTTCTTCGGCAGTTTTGGGCTTTGGAAAGATCATTCTAAAATTACTCAACCCTTTATACGTCAGGCGTTTTTGATCAATTCCACGCTTGATGAGGTAGTCATAAACGGCTTTTGCCCGGCGATGACTTAGGTCATGGTTGTAGATACGCTGGAAGACGTTGGCCTGACGGGTTTCAGAAAAGTTCATATGTCCCTGAATCTCTACATACAAATCTGGGAACTCTTCTAAGATCGTAACCAGTTTTTCCAATTCCGGCTTCGACGCAGGTTTAAAGTCATCGGTGTCGGTGTAGAAATAGATGTGATCAAAACGAAGTTTTTGAATCACTTCAACCGGGCGCAAATACACATCAACATCCAGGGTATCCTCCCCCACCATCATGTCCTTCTCGGCAATTCTAATGTTTTCATTTAGATAACCGTCTTTAGAGAATGTAAGGTCTAGCGACTTATACAGTTTGCGACTAAACACACATTGCGCTTTGCTGTTTGTGCTGGCAAACTTGTTTTTCCCTTTATACACCATTACATAGTTACTCGGTAATATTTCTTTGGTGTTGGCATGATGGGTTGTCACCCGCACAAACTTGACCGTACCCGGTTTTAAGACCGGTGTATGTTCAACGTCGTTGTGTGGTTTTATTTCATACACTATGGTGAGCTTAACCCTACGGTTAAGCGCTTTGTCCGGACTAATGGGTTGTGTCTCTCCAAAGGATTCAAGCTTAACACGTTCTAAGGGTACACCTTGTGACAATAAGAACTCCTTGGTTGCTTGTGCTCTTCTGTTGGCAAGAGATTCGTTGTACACAGAAGACGCATCGCTATCGGTGTGGCCCTCAACGTATATCTCACGGATGATGTATTTGTTCAGATCGATGATGGCCTTTCGAATTTCAAACCTGGCCTTGCCATCCAGTTCATCGACATCCGTTGCGAAGTAAACACTAATCGTTTTACGCTCAAAGGATTGGGCCTGTGCAACAGATGCTGCAAGTGTAAATGTAAGCGCTGTAAGGATAAATACCTTCAAAAACGCAGATCGGCGTAAAGCTAAAGCTAACGGTATATACTTAAATGCTAACACGATTCTACATTATAAACGCAAACATAATACCGAATATTCTGAAATCACCTCTTTAATGTTGTGGAAAAACCTTATCTTGGCGAATTGTATAAATGACAAGCCCCGACCATATAGGTCAGGGCTTAAAATCAAAGATAAAATACTAAACTACTACTTATGATGAAAATTATTAACCATGTGCTCTTTCTCTCGAAAGTAACGCCTAGTGTAAAGCCAAGGTTATGCCAAGTGCCAATCATCTTAATATCA
>DIYD01000185.1:0-10732 GCA_002428905.1 Bacteroidetes bacterium UBA6063
AAACGAGAACAGTTCAACTTAAAATTCAACTTCAACTTAATCGAGGGATTGCTTCGCGATCCTCTTGTCATGCCGAATTCCGAAAAGAATCTCGTCCAACCTTCGGTTGCCCTATTTTTTGTTCCTTCTCAAATCCACTCGAGCAGGCTCGGTAGATTTTCGTAGAAACAAAAAATCCCGGCTACCGCCAGGATTCTTTTCTTAGTGCACTCGAGAGGATTCGAACCCCTAACCCTCGGAGCCGAAATCCGATATTCTATCCAGTTGAACTACGAGTGCGATTAGACGGTGCAAATATACTTGTCAATCCAGCATTTTACACAGGAATAGTTATGAATTTTGTGAATTCTGGAGTCCTCTTAGCAAGTCGTCAATCTTCATTCTGCGCTTGCCTTCTAGTTGAACATCAGTTAGTTTAATCAAACCATCGGCACAATAAAAACCAAGGTAGGTTGAAGAATCTGTATTTATGGTACCTGGAAACCGCTCATGGTTTTCAGGAATGAAGATACAGTCATAAATCTTTAAGATTTTATCGTCGAAACGAGTACGTGCAGTAGGATATGGACTTAAACCCCGAATGAGATTATAGATCTCAATGCCTTTTCGTTCCCAGTCAATCTCACAGGTCGATTTAAAAATCTTTGGAGCTGCTTTATCATCTGCAGTGCGAACCTGTTCAGAGGATTCAACGGAGTTGGTTCGGATTCCATCAACGGTCTTCAACACCAAATCAGCCCCTTCCAGCATCATCCGATCGTGCAAATCACCAGCGTTTTCGTCTTCACCAATCTTCATTTCGTGTTGCAACAAAATATTACCAGTATCAATAGCATGTTTCAGTTGAAATGTAGTAAGACCAGTGGTAGTCTCGCCATTGATTATCGCCCAGTTAATTGGAGCAGCACCCCGATAGTTTGGCAGTAACGATGCGTGTAAGTTTACCGTACCTAATTTCGGCATATTCCAGACCACTTCGGGTAGCATCCTGAAGGCAATAACAATCTGAATATCAGTACGTAATGCTCGAAGGTCTTCAAGGAAATCGTCATCCTTTAAATTGCTGGGTTGCAGCACATGAAGACCTTTACTTAATGCAAACTTTTTGACGGCCGATTGCTGTAGTTTCATACCTCGGCCGCTTCTTCGGTCTGGTGCCGTAATTACGCCAACAATGTTGTAACCGGCATCTAGCAATTTCGCCAGAGAGGGTACTGAAAAATCGGGTGTGCCAATAAATACAACCCGCATTTCATGTCTTTCCATATTATCGAATACGTTTGAAGGTTCGGTTCCAGCGAATGCCACTTGGTTTTGAACTTTCCTGCATTTTCATTTGTCCGGTTTCCGGATCGCGAACACGCTCTTTACTCGATTCATTGCGAATAGACCACAGAATAAACCAGGCCTTACCAACCACATGATCTTCGGGTACAAAACCCCAAAAACGGGAGTCGTAGCTGTAATGACGGTTGTCTCCCATCATGAAATAGTAATCCATCTCGAAAGTATATTCGGTGATTTCCTCTTCACCCATGTAATACTTGTTCCCTCTGCGTTGGAAGTCGTCATGGTGCTCGTACACCTTGATTAAACGCTCATAGATCGGGAAATTAGTGCTATCGAGTTTAACCGTAACGCCTTTCTTAGGAATGTATAACGGGCCGTAGAAGTCTCTACTCCAGGTATGTTGCTGGTTATAAGGAAACAGCATGCCATCGTTTTGACCGCGTTGATGAATTAACGTGTCAATGGAAATAACACGACTATTGCCTTTTACAGCATCGTAGTTGGCATCCGAAAGTTGCATATGGTGTATAAGGTTAGCTGTACCTTGGATCGATCCTGTTTCACGATCCGTAATCTCGTGTTCTTCATAGAATTTCTTACCCAAATCACCACCGTTTGTTTTTACCTCATAAGAAAACTGGCGACGTTCGGGTACGTCTTCGGCCACACCGTTAATGTGTATTACACCGTTGATTACACTCAAGGTATCACCGGCAATGCCTACACATCGTTTGATGTAGTTCTCTTTCTTGTCAACCGGTCTGCCTTCGCGTTCGTCGGGCCAGTTAAATACCACGACATCACCATTCTTAATCTTACCAAATCCAGGAAGGCGGAAATAGGGGAACTTAATCGCCTCGGAGTACGCCTTGGTGCCTGTTACTGGCATAGTGTGGTGGGCAAAAGGAAAGCACAATGGAGTCATAGTAAGACGCGTACCGTAGCTCACTTTATTTACAAACAAAAAGTCGCCAACCATCAACGATTTCTCCATAGATGAGGTCGGAATCTGATACAATTCTATGAACATGCTACGTATGACTGTAGCTGCAATCACGGCAAATAAGATGGCATCTACCCATTCACCACCGCGGTGATGTTCTCTGAATTTATACCGATAAACGTAGTAACCAATTACCAGCACTTCCCAAATCAGGAAGAAAATAAGACTACCAAGTATAGGCGCTTTGGCTCCAAATAGTAAAATCAAAAGCAGACCAAAATTCAATACCGTCCAGATAATAAGTACAGCTTTTGTTCGGGTACGGAACGAATCCCAGGTTTCTCTAATGTCTAAATCCATTTCAAATTATAGGTTAAGTAAGTCCTTCATGGTATAAATCCCGGCTTTATCGGCCATCCATTCTGCGGCAACAACAGCTCCTGTGGCAAAACCTTTCCTGCTGTGCGCTGTATGCTTAATCTCAATGGTGTCAATTTCACTCTCGAATTTTACCGTATGTGTTCCAGGTACATTTTCTTCCCTGTAGGAGTTAACACCCAATTCTAACGCATTTGATACATTCCCTATTCCATTCTCGAGATGAACCCATGCGTTTTTTCTATTAAAGTTTTCGAGTACGGTTTCCGCCGTTGTTATGGCGGTTCCACTCGGTGCATCCAGTTTCTGGGTGTGATGAATCTCATCTATACTCGGTTCGTATTCGGTGTAGCCCTCAATTAATTGAGCTGCTAACGCATTGATTCTCCAAAACAGGTTTACACCAATACTGAAGTTGGTAGCGGTGAACAACCCCGTGTTTCGGGCGCGAACATACGATGTAGTCGATTCAAACTGATCATACCAGGCCGTCGTACCAACCACAACTGGTACACCAGCGTCTGCGCACGTTTTGATATTGTTTACGGCTGCGTTTGGGGTGGTAAATTCAATGGCAACATCTGCCTGTTTAAGCACTTCAATATCATACCCATCCCTGTCAGCACGCAACACAATTTCATGCCCACGTTCCTGCGCAATTGTATCGATGGCTTTCCCCATCTTACCATATCCAATCAGTGCTATTTTCATATTCGACTCTTGCCGCAAATCTAACGATAAAACTCGTCGTTTGGGCTTTGAATCGATCGTATATTTGCTCTCGGTCAAATGAAGAAAACAATACTTATAATTCTCGGTGTTCTATTAGCGATTGGAGGCGTGGTGGCTTACACCGGTTATTCCTGGATTATGGTAGATAACGTTCGCGATACGGAACAGGGAGCGCATACGGTCTATGTTCATTCGAACTGGAACTACGATTCTCTAGTGACCGAATTATATCCATTACTAATTGATTATGAGTCGTTTGACCTCGTGGCGCGCCGAATGAATTTACCAAACAAGGTTATTCCGGGCAAATATGTCTTTACCGATCACTTAAGTAATCGCCAACTCGTTTCGAAATTCAGATCAGGTCAGTATGAGGAAGTAAAAGTGGTGTTGAACAGCAGCCTCAAACGTTACGAAATATTGGGGCGTATAGCATCACAATTGGAAACCGATTCAGTAACTCTGGCCAACCTGGTTAACAGCGATGATTACTTGAAAACATCTGGCTATACACACGATGATTGGCCCTGTTTATTCCTGGCCAATACCTATAACTTCAATTGGGCGTCATCAGCAACCGATGTCTCAGATCGCTTTCAAACTGAAAGTCAGCGTTTTTGGAATAACAAGCGCACGAAAAAAGCAGGCCGACTTGGGTTAGATCCGAATGAAGTGATTATCCTGGCGAGTATCGTGGATGCGGAGACTATTATGGACAGCGAGATGAAGACGATAGCAGGGGTGTATCTCAATCGACTGGAGAAGGATTGGCCACTTCAAGCCGACCCAACCATTCGATATTTATTGCCGGAAGGCAGACAACGCGTGCTGAACAAAGACCTGGAGATCGTAAGTCCGTACAATACCTACATGAACACAGGCTTACCACCAGGGCCTGTTTTATTACCGAGTAACAAGGCCATTGATGCGGTGCTAGACGCCGAAAGCCACGACTATATGTTCTTTTGCGCGAAGTCTGATTTTTCAGGATATCATGCCTTTGCTAAAACCAGTACGCAGCACAATCGAAATGCTGCCGCGTATCGTCGTGAGTTGAATCGCAGAAAAATCATGAAGTGATGAGTCGTATGCGCGTCGCTCTAGTTGAACCGTATTACTCCGGCTCGCACCGGTATTGGGTTGACCGACTTAAAGCGCATCTGCAAGCCGATGTTGACGTATTTACCTGCCCGGGACGACATTGGAAGTGGCGGATGGCTGCGGCAGCAATTCCACTTGCAGAAGAAGTAAATAAGACAGGACAGCGATATGATGTAATTCTGGCTACAGACATGCTGGATTTGACCAACTTCAAAGCTCTGTTAAATCATGTACACCGAGATACACCAATTGTGTTGTACATGCATGAAAACCAGGTGGTTTATCCATTTCAAACGCACCAGAAGGATAAAAACCGGGATAGACATTATGGCTTAATTAATTACAAATCCATGCTGGTTGCAGACGAAGTCTGGTTTAATTCGGCATTCCACCAAACATCGCTTTTAAATGGACTGGAAGAGTTCTTAATGCCGTTTCCCGAATCGAAATATTACAGGACTAAACTGAGTACTATTGAAGCGAAATCGGTTGTTATGCCATTGGGCGTTGATGTGGAAGAGATAAAGTTATACCAATCACCAAAACCTCAAAATCATGTGGTGTTGTGGAACCATCGCTGGGAACACGATAAGAACCCAGAGACCTTTTTTACCGTATTGGAACAGTTAAGTGAAGAAGGGTATGCGTTTGACCTAATCGTATGTGGAGAACACTATTCGAAAGCACCCAAGGCTTTTGATCGGGCAAAAACCAGCCTTGAAAAACATCTGGTGCACTGGGGGTATTTTAACGATCGACAAGCCTACTATAAAGCACTATGGAGTGCCACAATACTACCCGTTACGAACAATCAGGAGTTTTTTGGATTGAGCGTTATGGAAGCCGTTTATGCGGGCGTTGTACCGGTGCTACCACGCCGACTTTCCTATCCAGAATTATACCAGGATGAAGGGGTGTTTTATGATTCCGATGATGAGCTAATCGAAAGGTTACGTGTGTTGTTGTCTGAGTCGTATAGGGCTCAAAATCAATTGGTTATTTCAGAAATGTCCTGGAGAAATGTAATCGAAAAATACCAGAACAGACTGTCTAAATACGCAGTCTAAAGTGTTGTTTTACCACACCTTCCCGAACAAAGATCAATCCCAGATGATACAAATCTACCGATAGACTTACGCGTTCGTCTGCTATGATTTCTTGCCATGCCTTTTGCATACCTTCCGACCAGTAAATATCATCAAATACAATACAGCCATTGGTCGTAAGGTGGTTCATCAGTTCCTGGAAGTAGCCCAACGTCGGTTTGTATTGATGGTGTCCATCCACAAAGGCATAATCTATCGTGCCCAACTCGTTGAGCAAAGGTGCCAGGGTTTCAGAAAACGGACCAACACGGATCGGAGCATGAATCCCCAATTCAGCGAGGTTGTTGCTTGCTTTGTCGGCAATTTCAGGAGAACCTTCCAAACTATAAAATGTGGCTTCAGGAAATCCGGTGATCTGGTAAGCCAGACTAATTCCCATAGACGTACCAAGTTCGATACCTACCGCTGGTTTTAGGTGCTTAACTATTTCAGCGAGGACAAGGCACAACGTCTCATTTTTGGCTGAAAAACGCGTGATGTCTCGAATACTCCTGCTTCTCGATTTGCCCTGAGCGCCCCAGTCCTTAAACGTTAACGTGCTCGTGTCGTTCTTTAGTTTCGACCGTAGCTCTTCGATATGAACATAAGGTTTCCGCTTCTTATATACCTTTCTTAAGTCCTGCATTAACCCAAATAACATGGGGCTATGCACGGTGTGTCCGGGCTTAGATGAGAACCAAAACCGAATAAACAGAATGATCCGTTTCGTTATGCCATAAGGCTTATCCATGCCTTATTCGGCTGGAGCAGACTCTTCTTGCTTTTTTGGAGCAGACTTAAGTTGCTGGATAACCTTAAGCTCAGCTTTTAGACGTGCAAGTTGATCTTTCGTCTTTTCAATTTTACCGGCAATTTCATCCTTAAGCTTTTGAGCGCCCTTCGAACGTCCGAAGAACTCCATATTGTTCTCCAACGTGCTTATTTCTCCACTTAAGAACTTCATTTTCTTCTTGAGCTTGAATTCCTCATCACTTAATTTCTGCTTACCCGATGGTAACTGCGCAAGGTTTTCGTAGTGCTCCTTCATTTGACCCTGTTTAATGCTTTGCTTGTCTAGCTTAAACTTATTAAACACAGCGTCAGAAGCCTTGCGATATTGAGATTCAATTTGCTTTTTGCTCTTCAACGGAACATAGCCAATCGCATTCCATTCCTTTTGAATGGCTTTCAGTTCATTTAAGATACTGTCTGACTTGTCTTGATCCAGAATACCTTCGAGTTTCGTGATCAACTCCTGCTTTTTCGTCAGATTTTGATTTTCTTCCTCTTTCTTCCCTTCAAACGCTTTCTGTTTCTTATCGAAGAATTCATCGCATGCTGCGCGGAAACGTTTCCATACGGCATTCGATACCTTTTCAGGTACAGGACCAATCTCCTTCCATTCGCGTTGTAGCTTTTTCAACTCGTTGGTGGCAAAGTTCAAGTCTTCACTGTCTTTCACTTCCTCTGCACGTTTGCAGATATCTTCCTTTAGAATAAGGTTTGCCTTACGCTCTTTATTTAGCTGCTTAAAGAAATTGCTCTTGTTGTCGTAGAAGGTGTTAAACGCCTTTCGAAAATTCTTCCAAACTTCCTCGTTTTGTGCTTTGGGTACCTGGCCAATTTTCTTCCACTCTGCCATAAGACCGTCGAGCTCGGTTGTCTTTTCTTTCCAATCCTTCACCTTCTTCGGTGTGGTTTGTGCAACTAACTCAGCCTTCTCGATTAAGATCTGTTTTAGCTCCAGGTTTTTCTGACGTTTTTCTTCTAGTTCACTGAAGATAGCACGCTTTTGTTCGTAAATATGATCGCACGCGGTGCGGAATCTATCCCAGATTTCCTGGTTGAACTCACGAGGAACAGGCCCCGTATTTCGGAACTCTTCCTGATACTTGTTCAATAGAATAAAGCTTTTCTTAAGTGATGATTCCTTACTTAGTTCATCTACCTTCTTACAGAGCTCAATCTTAACTTCAAGGTTCTTTTTACGATCGAGTTCTTTTAACTCAATGTTTATGGAATGGTTATCGTAGAACTTATCCAGTAAGAAGTGATACGAATCCCATAATTCCTGAACCTTTTCGGCTGGAAGTACTCGAATTGCACGCCATTCCTGTTGGATTGCCTTTACTTCTTCAAGACTTTTTTCCGTCTCATCATTCTCGGTTATACCACGCAATTTTTCAAGTAAGGCTTCCTTCTTTTTCAGGTTTTTCTGCTTCTCTTCTTCGATGCGCTGACGCTCTTCCATTCGAGCATTCTTCGCCAGATTAAACGCATTTTTAAACTGCTCGCGGTAATTCTCATCGTTATGTTCGAAACCTTCAGGTTCATTACCTTCTTCGATGTATTTCTGAAGAGCATCCCTCTTTTCTGCACGCAACAGATCATTAAACACCGGTCGGATTTGCTGTAATCTACGGAATGCTGCACGTGGTGTGAATTTCTGTGTAGCTTCAATGGCGAATGCCAACAAATCGTCTTTACTTTTTCCGTCTAGATCTAACGGAGGAACCGATTCGTCTTCCATTTCTGAAACTTCCTCGTCCTCCGTGGATTCCGACTCATTTACGGCTTCGGTATTAACCTCTGCTTCGGCTTCAGCCAAAGGTTCAGCAGGTGTTTCTACCTCTTCCTTCGCTAAGGGTTCAGTACTCACACTGTCAACCTCCATTGTGGCATCAGTTTCGTTCGTTGAAATGGGCTCTTGCGATGAAGTGTCAACCTCATTCTTTGTGTTTTCTGATGCTGTATGTTGTGGCATAGAGTTCGTGTTTGTATCAACCGAATTCTCAGTTGATTCAACATCTTGTTTAGATAGCTCTTCTTGAGACATGTATTGTTTCTCTTTTCTCTGTTAAACGCTGCAAAAATGGTACTTTTGGAAACAAATGCAAACACCTTATCGGTAATATGGAAGTTAAAATAATTGAGTGCCCAAGAGACGCCATGCAAGGCTTGAAATGGTTTGTTCCAACCGAGACAAAGATTGAATATTTGAATGCCTTATTAAAGGTAGGATATCATACCCTGGATTGCGGGAGTTTTGTTTCCCCCAAGGCCATACCACAAATGCGCGATACACAGGAAGTCCTGGATCAAATCGATGCGAGCGATACCCGGCTGTCTGTTATTGTTGCTAATAAACGAGGTATTGACGATGCCGTATTGCACGAAAAAGTCACGTATTTGGGCTATCCGTTTTCGATTTCGGAGACCTTTCAACAACGAAATACCAATCGATCCGTGGAAGATAGCGTACCCGTGGTTGAATACTTACTGGAAAAAGCATGGGCGCACAACAAGCAGGTTGTGATCTATATTTCTATGGGTTTTGGCAATAATTATGGTGATGAGTGGAATGCCAATATTGTCCAGGACTGGGTAGGGCGATTAGCCGATTTGGGTGTTGATTCGTTTTCTATAAGCGATACCGTTGGAGTTTCCACAGCAGATACGATCAAGCAAGTGTATGAAAGTCTTGTTCCTAACTTCGATAAACCTGAGTTTGGCGCTCATTTTCATACGCGTAAAGACGAATGGGAAGAAAAGGTTTTATCTGCCTGGAATAGCGGATGTAAACGCTTTGATGGGGCGATTAAAGGTTTTGGTGGATGTCCTATGGCAGAAGATGATCTTGTTGGTAACATGCCTACGGAAAACCTGATTCATTTTTTTGATCAGCGTACGATAGACATGGGGTTGGATAAAGAGGCATTTGGCAAAGCAATGCAAATAGCAAACAACATATTTGGGTAATCTATGAAAAGAATAATTAGCTGTATTTCAGCACTATGTATTTCGGTTTTGTGTCTGGCACAAGTGAAAAGTGTTAAAGACATATCTATGGCAATGAGCCAGGGCGTCCATCAGGGGTTTCGGGTGATCATACCAGAATCAAATGTTAAGGAAGCCTATAAAACATGGGAAAAGTTGATGCGTGATTATGGAGCCAAGACAACTAAGGTCACTAAATCTGATGATTATTTGAGTGAAGAAGCGCTGATCCCTTCGATTGAGCAAAAGGCAATGACGATTTATGTGAACTTTAAAGATTCTCCGGAAGGTGTGATTATGAATGCATTTTTTAGACGGGGTGATACGTATCTGAATGGTTCAGATCATCCACAAAAGTCGATTGCAGCGCGTGGCCTGTTAAAGAAGTTTGCCGTAAATGTTGCAGCAGCGGCGGTGAGCAAAAAAGTGGCTAAGGAAACCAAAGAGACGGAGAAGTTAGAACGCGAGCAAAAGAACCTGGAAAAAGCCAAGGAAGGCTATGAAAAGGAAATCAAGAAGGCTGAAGAAACGATAGAGAAACGCAAAAAGGATATTGAGGTGAATCAAGAGGCTCAGGTATCCAAGAAACGCGAAATCGAAGAACAGCGTAAGAAGCTGAAGGCCGTTGAAGAGAAGGCACGACTATACAAATAGCGCCTATTAGACGTTTAATGCTATGAATCGAACCAAATTTCTTTTGTCTGTCTTGCTTGTAAGCTGTGCCTTATGTTCAAATGCACAACGTACGCCAATCGGTATTCGATTAGGGGGTGGGATGGATATCTTATGGGGAAATTCCATCGTTCGCCAGTTTAGCAGACCTTTACCCACGGGGTTAGTTGGGCTGTTTGTTGATGTGCCTCTTGCCGATAATTGGTCGAATAGTGTTGAATTGAATTATGCCCAACGCGGCACTCAAATACGCATTCAACTTCCTGGAGACGATACCAAAACGATTTATCAGTTTAATTACCTCTCCATGCCGATTACGTTAAAACACTATTTCAACCCGGGAAAGAACAAAACCCGATTGTATATAGGTGGAGGAGGCTATATGTCTATCCTACAAGGGGCGCGATATCGATTATGGCAGAATGACGTACAAATTGAAGATAAAAGGGTAGACGACGAATTTACGTTGGAGGCTTATGGAACTTTACTTTCTATAGGAGCAGAACGAGCAATTGGATCAGCCCTTGTGGGTTCGTTTGAAGTAAGAAACAGTATTGGTCTCAATAACATTAGCGACATACCCTTAATCGATGGTTCATTACGCACCTATTCTACCAAGTTCGTATTGGGGCTGCGCCTGAATTAAGATTTAGAACTACCAAACGAACGGGCATTGAGTATCCCTGGAAATAAAAAAATCCCCATCGTGTAAGATGAGGATTTTAGAGGTCTCGAGCGGATTCGAACCGCTGTA
>DIYD01000185.1:10841-12110 GCA_002428905.1 Bacteroidetes bacterium UBA6063
TAGCCACTCGGCCACGAGACCATTTCGCAATGCGAGCCGCAAATCTAAAACATTTGTTTTCCAAATTAAATCAAAATTTAAAATTTGTTTTAAGCCCACTTAAAATACGGTTATCCACCAAAGCCGGCATTCCATCCAAAAGGTAAATTTTTCGCTTAGGATTATTTGTATTTTCGCACGCGTTAACACGAACAAAACATTCTACGCTATATGGCAGGATTAATAATGGCAGGGCAGCTAATCTTAGCCCTGATGATTTTGGTAACTTTTCACGAACTCGGGCACTATTTAGCAGCGCGAGCGTTCGGCATTCGCGTAGAAAAGTTCTACCTGTTCTTTGATGCATGGGGTAAGAAATTATTCAGCTTTAAGAAAGGAGATACCGAATATGGAATCGGATGGCTTCCGATTGGTGGATATGTGAAAATAGCGGGTATGATCGACGAATCGGTTGATACAGAGCAACTTAAATCTGAACCACAACCCTGGGAATTCCGAAGCAAGCCAGCCTGGCAGCGATTTATCGTTATGGTAGGAGGTATTGTGGTGAACCTAATCCTAGGATTTGTATTCTATTGGATGGTGCTTGTTGGGTTCCAGAAGGATTATGTATCGATCGATACCGTAAACAAAGACGGTATCATTGTTGGCCCGGTTGCAGAAAAAATTGGATTCAAGGAAGGAGACAAGCTAATATCCTTAAATGGAGAAACCTATGAACGTTTTAGGGACTATAGTTCGCTCGAGGCAATGTTTGGTGGCGACATGGTCATCGAACGAAACGGAGAGCAAAAGACGATTAATATCCCGAGCGATTACTTCAAGGTGTTAAAGAAAAACAAAGGTGCGTTCATCGACTGTAGGAGTGAGGTTTATGTGGCCGAGTTGAGTCCGAAAGTTACCCATGCGGCGGATGCCGGTTTACAAAAGGGGGATCGAATTGCGGTGGTAAATGATACTGCCATCAAGAGCTTTGCTCATATGAGCGGACTTCTACACAATGCACGAGGGAAATCCATCGAATTGGTGTATGAGCGTGATGGGGCGTTGACGAAAACACAGGCAAACGTTGATACGAGTGGAATTTTAGGGTTTAAACCGACAATAGAACAATATCCGGGAGATCGAAAACCCTATACATTTGGACAAGGCTTCAAATATGCTGGAAAAGAAAGTTGGGATATTATCTATTACAATGTAGTCGGTATGGGCAAGATATTCAGCGGAGATGTACCTGCCACTGAGGTAAAATCCATAATCGGTATGGCG
>DIYD01000118.1 GCA_002428905.1 Bacteroidetes bacterium UBA6063
TAACGGGAAAGAGGAAACGACCACACTGTGTCTGATACCGGAAATAGCAGGTAAAGTAGATGTGCCGGTTATTGCTGCAGGAGGGATTGCGAGCGGTAAATCCATGGCCGCAGTAATGGCACTTGGTGCCGAGGGCGCTCAAATAGGAAGTCGGTTTGCAGCCTGTGCCGAATCATCAGCGCATGATAATTTCAAAAACGCCATTCGCGATGCGAAAGAAGGCGATACCAAATTAATGCTAAAAGACATTGTACCTGTACGATTGCTGAGAAATCCGTTCTTTAACGAACTCGAAGAGGCGTACGCGAGTTGCGCTACCCGTGAAGAGAAATTGACTTTACTGGGTCGTGCAAGGGCCAAAAAAGGCATGTTTGAAGGCGATATGCACGAAGGCGAACTTGAAATAGGGCAGGTAAGTAGCATGATCAGCAAGCCCGAAACGGTCAATGATATCTTCCATGACATCATTGCAGAATACAACGAAACCGTACAGAATCTCGGAAAACATTTACTCTAAGAAAAGTGTTGTACTCTTGCGGCTTAATTCAAGGCATTGGAATACCAACTCCATACATTTTCTAACGGTTTACGACTCGCTTTCAAACAATCGCAGGCCACCCAAATTGCACATTGTGGTTATTTCATTAATGCGGGCTCACGCGATGAAAAAGACAATCAGATCGGATTGGCGCATTTGCTGGAGCACATGTTGTTTAAAGGCACGAACAAACGGAATATTAATCAGGTATTGAACCGCTTGGAAGTAGTTGGAGGCGACTTAAATGCATTCACTACCAAAGACAAAACGGTTGTTCATGCGAGTGTAGTGAAAGACCATTTCGAACGTGCAATTGAACTGTTGACAGATGTTACGTTCAATTCGAGTTTTCCAGAAAAAGCGCTTGAAAAGGAAAAGAAGGTCGTGTGCGAGGAGATCGATATGTACCTGGATAGTCCGGAAGAACGCATTTTTGATGAGTTTCAGGAGTTGTATTACCCCGATCATGCTTTGGGGAATAACATTCTGGGTTCTAAGGCGACCGTCAATGGCTTCCAGCGAGACGATATTTTCGATTTCATTAAACAGCGTTATTTCGGGAACGAAATTGTAATGGTGGTAGTAGCTCCAATGAAGTTCGAACGGGTCAAAAAGGTTTGCGAACGACATATGGGAAAGCTTCAGCTGGCATCTGGTGAGGTGAAACGCAGCTTGCCCGCACCAACGAAACCGTTCGATTGCGTAACTCAAAACGGTTTTGCACAAGCTCATGTTTTATTGGGTTGTGATGGGTACTCGTTAAAACATCCCATGCGCCCGGCGTTAATGTTACTGGTAAATATACTCGGAGGCCCAGGTTTAAACTCGTTATTGAACCTTAAACTTCGTGAGAAGTACGCCTATACATATGGCGTTGAATGCGGGTATCAAGCGCTAACCGACTCAGGTGTCGTAAACATTTATTACAGTACGGATAAGCGGAATGTTAACCGAAGTCGTAAGGCAATGTTGAAGCAGTTGGAAGACTTACGCAATACCCCACTTCGCGACTCGGTTTTGAAGAAGTACAAAACGCAGTTCAGAGGTCAACTTATTATGGCCGAGGAAAGCAACAGCAGTCTGATGTTTGTTATTGGCCGAAGTTTATTGGATCTCGGTTATGTTGATACGTTAAACGACGTGCTCGATAAAATCGAGGCCATCACATCGGAAGAAATCCAACAGGTAGCCAGGGATATCTTCGCACCCGAAAAACTGAGCTTCTTAACCTATATACCGAAGGGTGCCTAGAAGGTCTGACCAATCGAGAACAGGAACTGACCTTTTTGACTAAGTGGTGTTTCAGGACCACCCTGATCCAGTCCCCAACCATAATCAAATCCGAGTAGTCCAAACATTGGAAGGTACATACGTACACCTACACCAAATGCTCTTCTCAATTCGAATGGGTTGTATTCCCGTACGGCATTCCACGTATTACCCGCTTCAAAGTAGGTATAACCATAAACGGTTGCCGAAGGATTCAACGATAATGGATAACGCATTTCGATGGAGTATTTCGCATACAACGGATCAGCATCCTGATCGCCAACCTCGTCTGCCGAAATTTGTCCTTCGTCGTACCCCTTTTGAGGTATGATTTCCGTTCCATATACCGCCCAGGCCCCAAAGCCTGAACCACCTACTCTAAACTGTTCGAATGGAGAATATCCAACATCTTTATTGTACAGGCCAATGATGCCTGTTTCGAAATGCGGAACAAGTACCAGTTTATCTACAGCGTTCATGAACCAGCTGGCGTTAAACTTCCATTTGTGATATTCTACCCATTTATACTTTTCCTGTGGCGTTAATTCGGCAATGTTGTCTTTACCGCTCAACAGGGAATGTGGCAAGGTTGCCTGAAGCGATAACGAGAATTGGGATCCTCCGCGCGGATAGATAGGCGCTGAAGTTGAATTCCTTGATAATGTAGTATTGTAGGAGAAACTGTTTGAGATACCATCGGTGTAACCGATCTCTGCGGAGCCAAAGGCCTGCCAGTTTTCCAATCTAAATTTCTGATAGTTTAACGAGTGACTCCAGGTGAAGAAGTCATCTGGCCATTTCAACAATTTACCGTAAACCAATGAAGCACCTGTAGTGTGTAATCGTCTACGGTTTGGATCATTTCGCACCGTAAAATTGGCCTGACTCGTTTGTCGCGAGTAGAATACGCTTGCCGTTAATGAGTTTGGTTTTTTGCCGCCTAACCACGGCTCTGTGAAAGAGAAGTTGTACGACTGGAATGGTAAACCATTCGACTGAGCACGCACAGTAAGTCTTTGACCATCACCTGTAGGAATTGGGTTCCAACCACCTTTCTGGAACATCTTACGGGTCGAGAAGTTGTTCAAGCTAAGACCAACGGTTCCTACAAATCCAAAACCACCACCAAAACCACCACTGGCTTCAATCTGGTCCGATGGCTTCTCTACAACTTTATACTCAATATCAACCGTACCATTTGATGGATTAGGAATTGGATTTACATCCAGTCTTTCCGGATCAAAATAGTTCAGTGCTGCCAATTCACGAAGTGAACGCTGTATGTCTGTACGACTAAACTTCTGGCCAGGCTTGGTGCGCAATGCACGCAGTACCACGAAGTCACTGGTCTTATCATTTCCGGTAACCCGAACGGCATTAATCGTTGCTTGTTTACCTTCATAAATTCGGATTTCAAGATCAATTGTATCGTTATGTACATTGGTTTCTACAGGACTAATGTTAAAGAATAGATAACCGTCATCCATGTACACACTAGAGATGTCAAGACCCGATGGGTTCATGAACAAACGTGTTTCCAATTTCGCTTGATTAAACACATCTCCCTTATTGATATGAAGAATAGAATCCAATCGACTTGACCGATATTTCGTGTTTCCGGTCCACACAATATCACCGAAGTAGTACTTGTTTCCTTCGTCAACATTGATGTGTAGATTAACGCGGTTCGGACTGATATGTGCCACACTGTCTGAAACCAGGCGGGCGTCCCTAAAACCTAACGACTGATAAAGCGTTGCAATCTGTTTCTTTTCGGTATCGTATTCCGATTCAATGAGTTTGGAACTCGCAAAAGGATTGAGCTTACCTTTCCTTTGTTTCGGTTTAATTACCTGGCGAATTTTCTTAGCTTCAACGCTGTCATTGCCAGAGATAATGATTTCTTGAACTTTTACCCGTCTGCCTTTTTTGATGTTGATACGTAACATTTCGGAATTGAATATGCTCGTATCCGATTCGGCGGTTATGGCTACGTCTGCATTGTAAAACCCTTTTTCGTAGTAGTAGCCTTCAATCTCTTTGCGTGTTCTGGCGATTAGGTCACGTGTTACAATTTGACCTCTACGGAGTGATATCTCCTCTCGAATATTCTTCGTTTCGGTTTTGTTCAAACCGCGAATAGAATATCTGGAGAGCTTAGCACGTTCCCGAACATCGATTAGTAAGAATACCGTATCTTGTTTTGTTCCGGTCACCTTGATTTCTACATTTGAGTAGACCTGCTGCCGCCAGATGTTGCTAATGGCACGACTTATCTTATCACCTGGAATTTTAATGCGTTGCATGTATTCCAGTCCTGAAATATGAATCAGAATGTTACGGTCCATCGTAACGGCACCATTTACCTTGATGCTGCCGATTACGTATTCCTTAGGCTTTTCATAATCGATTTCGATATCACCGATTTTTTCATTTTGCGCAGACGTGTAAGACCAACTGAAAAGTACTGCACATAGCAGTACCAAATTCTTTAAAGTACTTGTCATGGTTCTAATTGTGTTGAGGTGCAACTTGTTCTCCTGTTTTTCCAAATCTTCGTTCTCTTTGTTGATAGTCCCACACTGCTTCATACAAATGCTCTTCTTTGAAATCCGGCCACAATACGTCAGTGAAATAGAACTCACTATAGGCTAGTTCCCAAAGCAAATAATTGCTGATGCGGTGTTCACCGCTGGTTCTGATCATTAGATCAGGATCAGGGAAGTCCTTTGTAGTGAGCGAATTACTGATCAATTCTTCGTTTATATCATCTTCGTTGATGCTGCCTTCTTTAAAGTCGTTGGCAATTTGTTTAACGGCATTAACAATATCCCATTTTGAGCTGTAGCTTAATGCTAAAATCAGCGTCATCTGGTCATTGTCTTTCGTTGTTTCCATGGCTTGATGAAGTTCTTTCTGGCAATCCCTGGGTAAGGTGTCCATCTGTCCGATGGTCGTTAGTTTGATGCCATTTTTCATCAAGGTTGGTGTTTCACGCTTGATGGTTTTCACCATGAGCGTCATGAGTGCATTCACTTCCAGTCTTGGTCTGTTCCAATTTTCGGTAGAGAAGGTGTACAAGGTTAAATATTTTACACCTAGTCGTGCTGCTGCTTCTGTAATTTCATTTACCGATTTAACACCATGTTCATGTCCAAATACACGAAACTTACCTTGTTTTTTGGCCCAACGGCCATTTCCATCCATGATCACTGCAATGTGATCAGGAACATTGTTCAAGTCGATTTTATTGAATACAGACATCGATTATTTAAATCGGAATTCTCTTTTATACTTAGGCCAACAGGCAATCGGGGTTAAACGATATGCCAGTGTGAAACCTGTAATGATGTAAAAATCTTTCATGGCTGGATCGCCTCGTTCATCACCTGCAACAGATAATTGTGTACCTTCTACTTCCCAGCTTCGATCGGATAGATTGGCAGCTAAATCCCCACGTGAGTCACGTAAATCGTCCAAATCAGGGTACGTGGTACTTACATCGTCCAGGTAATCGGTAAATGTTTTTCTCCAGGCAACTTCGAAACCAACCACCAGGTTTTTATTGATGTTGTATTTAACACCAGCACCAAATGGTATAGCAAGCTGTAAAAGGCCGTATCTCGATTTATTATCTTGCCCTTCCGTGGTTAAATTACGTAAGGCATACGTTTCGTTTTCAAACACCGCCTTAGGATTGTGGTAGAAAAGTGCAAGCCCTAAGGTAGCGTAAGACGAAAAATTCTTACTTAATATTCTTGAACCAAACGGAACAAAATTGAATTCTAATGCATTGTTGATCTCCCAGATGTCGGACTGGAAGCTAAGATTACGCAATCGATTTTCCGCAAAGTTGGCATCACTACCGCTAATCGACGCGTAAGAAATGGATGGCCTGTATGACCAATACGGGTTGAAATTATAACGTATGTGAATACCTCCCGCCAAATTTGTTTCTGCCGGAACAATGTTGTATGCCAAATCCCCATGATAATTGCTGGCGCCTAACATACCACCGAACTCCCAGTTCTGAGCACCGGCTATGCCAGCCGTCATAAGCAGAGCGAAACCAAGTAGGATATGCTTCAGTATTTTAATCATGTTTAGGTTTAAAACGGATTATATACTCATTTGTTACACACTGCAAAGATACTTATGTAAACGGGTTGAAATAAGTTTCCGGGTCTAAATATGACGTCCAGGTCAGATTTAGCGGAAAGCAGGGCAAACTTCACCCGATTGTATGATACGGTACGTAAGGGTTATTCCGAAGATGTTGTATAAATCTCGCTTAGATTCATCGCCACGTGCTGTACCTGCCAAATTCTCAAATTGACTGCGATCGGCCATTGCCTTTGTCATCGCACCATATTGGGCTTCAAGGAATACAGGCTCAGCATATACGCCACTAACGTCGTCTAGGTAATCGTTAAAGGTGAATCGAGTGGAATACTCTACGCCAAACGTCCAGGCTTCGCTTAATTTGAATTTAAATCCAAGACCAACCGGAATGGCGATCTGTGTTAACGAATAGCGCTTAATATCGTTGTATTCTGTGGTCTCCTGGCCTTCGGTGCCAAGCGGTTGCAGTTCAATCCAGTCGCCATCTCTATCTTCAAGCGTTTCATAACTTTGATCGATCGGCAGGTTTTGCCACGAATTAGGTTCGTAGAAAAACTGTGCTTTCGGGTTGTATTTGTACACTGCGGCTCCACCAAAGATGTAAGGTATAACGCCTCTGGATTGTTGGAAATCAAACGTATTTAAGTTGATGTCGAAACCCGCGTGGAAATCCCAGATGTCACTCTTGAAGTGCAGATTTCGCTGGGTACGCCTCTCATCGGAAGGGTACCAACGATCGTCACCGGAAATCTGACCATAGTTAACCCCAAGTCTAAAGGAGAAACGTTGAACCGGGTTGTATCGAACAAGAATACCACCGTTGGCATGGATGCCTTCAGCTTCAAAGTATTTATCGGTAAGATCACCGGAGTAATTACTACCACCAGCCATAAAACCAAATTCCAATGAGCTCTTGCGAGTCCATTGCTGTGCGTTCGCCGTTTGACATAGCCACATGAACAAACCTAAAACGACTAAACTTACTCCTTTTTTCATTCCTTAAATCTTATTCCGTTTGGAAAACCAACAAACCTACGCCAAATGGGCTAATTTATCAAATTAATCAACGTGTTTTGTTAACGCCAAAGTGGAGTAA
>DIYD01000088.1 GCA_002428905.1 Bacteroidetes bacterium UBA6063
GAATATTTGTTCAAAATGGGAAAATGTTTCATGTCTGGAAATTAACATAAAAAAGGAGGCCGCCTTGTGGGGGCGGCCTCGAAGCTCTTTCGTTAGAGCACAGTTAATAATTGTGTTAGTTTTGCTTTGTCTTCACAGACAAGCGAGTAAGTAATAGTAGATTAATAATTTAAGTAGTAAGTAGTGTTAGTATTCATCAAATTTTGTTATCAATTCGGTGACGTACTATCGCTTAGATTAGTTCAATCTATGTGCCAGAAAGAGGGTGTGTTTTGACATACGGTTGCTAATGTGTTGATAAGCAAGCAGTTGCATTGTGTTGACAATTGGTTGACTTGTGTGCCAGAAAGTAGAAAAAATCCCAATATGAAACAATAGTCTAAAAATAGGACTAATGTTTCATTTTGAATTTAAGATTCTGCTGGGCTATGTCGTAAAAATTATCACCTTTGCTTACATGTATGTATTGAAGGGCCTGTTGGGGATATTGGTGCTGCTATTCATTGCACTGATATTCAGTTCAAAACGGAAACAAATTAACTGGCGACTTGTAGGAAGCGGAGTTGCGCTGCAACTGATTCTTGCCTTACTCATATTTAAGGTTCCTGGATTTGATAAGGTCTTTGAATGGTTGGCAGCAGGATTTACCAAGTTACTGTCGTTTACCGATGAAGGTGCTCAGTTCATTTTTGGTACATGGCCTGATGTAGCTCAACTCTTTGCAGTAAAGTTTGTAGACGGTGCACCTATCGCAGTAAAACACACCGTTGGCTACGTGTTTGCGTTTAAAGTACTACCAACCATTGTATTCTTTTCAGCACTTACTTCCCTGTTGTACTATTTAGGTGTATTGCAAAAAGTGGTGTACGGGTTTGCGTGGATCCTAAGTAAGACTATGCGATTGTCTGGAGCTGAAAGTCTGGCTGCAGCCGCCAATATTTTTGTAGGACAAACAGAGGCTCCTCTTGTGGTGAAGCCATATATCGCCAGAATGACAAAATCAGAGATCATGTGCCTGATGACCGGAGGCATGGCAACCATTGCTGGTGGTGTATTTGCCGCATTCATTGGTTTACTTGGTGGAGATGATGTTGCACTGCAACAGGAGTTTGCAAAACACTTGTTAACGGCATCGGTGCTATCTGCACCGGCGGCTATTGTTTTTTCTAAAGTTCTGCTTCCAGAGGAAGAGAAGGTAGACGAGACACTGGCCATTGACAAAACCAAAATTGGACAAGGGCCACTAGAAGCGGTATCCAACGGGACGACAGAAGGAATTAAACTAGCAGTGAACGTTGGAGGGATGATTCTTGTTTTCCTTGCATTTATTGCCATGTTTAATTATGTCCTTACCGACGTAATCGGTGCCAACCTAGGCTTAAATGAGTGGGTTAAATCTATGAGTGAAGGGCAATACGAGGCTTTCAGCCTCCAAATGATTTTAGGCTATGTTTTTGCCCCCATTGCCTGGGTTATTGGTGTGGCTAAGGAGGATATCGTGCTTGCAGGACAGTTGCTTGGGGAAAAAACAGTGGTGAATGAGTTTATTGCGTATATCTCGCTTGGGAAGATGCAATCTGCAGACCAGTTGGTTCACAATCGCTCTATTGTAATTCTTACCTATGCCTTATGTGGTTTCTCCAATTTTGCTTCCATCGGAATTCAGATCGGAGGTATTGGAACCATTGCCCCAAACCAACGCCCAACACTTGCGAAGTTAGGTATGCGGGCATTACTCGGAGGTACATTGGCATGCCTTATGACGGCGGCAGTTGCCGGAATGTTTTACAGTTAATACATGAACAGGGGACTTCGATACGGTGACGGTTTTTTCGAAACGATTCGAATTAAAGATCGTCAAATCCCTTTACTCGATTTTCATTTAACCCGAGCTCGGTTATCTGCCAAAGCCATGGAAATGGAATGGCCAAACCATTGGGATGCTACGTTTTTGGAAGATCAAATTCTTGAAAACAACCGCTCAAGCGATGTTATTGCGCGTGTCGATTTTTGGCGTGCAGGGCAGGGCACATATTCGCCTGAGATGAATAATATAGAATTCGATGTGAGTTACCGTGCATACCAACCGGTGCATAGTGTCTTTACATTAAATGGAGCGCATTGGCACAATGAGGTGTCTGCGTTGGAACCGGTTCAAACCGTGCTATACGAAATTGATCGAAAACCAATTTGGGAATGGTCCTTTATAAAGTCTACTTCAGCAGCCTTTTATGTTAAAGCCGGTATATGGTTGCGTAAACAAGAAGACGCAAATGACCTCATCCTGCTCAACACTCAGGGGAACATATGCGAAGGACTAACAAGCAACATTATTCTAAAAATAGGAAATCGATTCGTGTCGCCTTCACCCGATCAAGGCGCTGTCGAGGGCGTTTATCAATCGTACCTTTCATCAATTATACCCCTGGAGTATGTGCCAATTTCAGTGCAGATGTTGCGCGGTGCGGATGAAATCTGGCTTACCAATGCAGTGCACGGTATTCGACGGGCTCAGTTAGCGCGCTAATACTTCTGCCATGGTGATCAGGTCCTGGTCTACCTTTTTGCGTTTACCAATGGCATCTTCAAACGATGTGAGCACAACGTTTCCGCGTTCAATACCCACAGCTTTGGAACCTTCACCACGCAGTAAAGCTAAAACAGCCTCATAGCCTAGTCGACTTGCCAAAACTCTATCCTGAGCGGTAGGACTTCCTCCACGTTGAATATGACCGAGTATGGTTGTACGCACATTCAGGTCTGGGTACCGGTCTTTTAATACGTTGTGTAAGGCAGTAGCACCACCATATTCGTCACCTTCTGCCACTACGATGATAGAGAAGGCTTTGGTTCGCCGTTCTGTGTGGTCGAAGTGCTCGATGATTTTGTCCATTTCACCTTCTTGCTCCGGAATGAATATGCCTTCTGCACCTCCCGATATACCCACCGAGATTCCAATAAACCCGGCATCACGTCCCATTACTTCAACCAGAAAAACACGATTGTGAGAATCGGCGGTATCTCTGATTTTATCAATGGCATCCACAGCGGTGTTTATCGCTGTATCGTACCCTATGGTATAGTCGGTGCCATACAAGTCATTGTCAATCGTACCTGGAAGCCCAATTGTTGGAATCTGATGCTCATTATACAAAGCTAGGGCACCTGCATATGAACCATTTCCACCAATGCAGACCAGCCCTTCAATACCGGCGTTCTTGAGATTTATTGCAGCTTTAGCCCGACCCTCAGGTGTTCTAAATTCTTCACATCGTGCCGTTTTTAAAATTGTTCCACCACGTTGAATGATGTTTGCTACAGACCGGGTTTCCATCCGATCGAAGTCACTGTCAATCATTCCCTGATAGCCTCGTCGTATACCAACTACTTCCAGTCCGTTGTATATAGCCGTACGCACAACTGCCCGAACGCAGGCATTCATGCCCGGTGCATCTCCCCCTGATGTGTAAACTCCAATTTTCTTCATATCACTGTTAACAAATAAACACAA
>DIYD01000085.1:0-21967 GCA_002428905.1 Bacteroidetes bacterium UBA6063
GATTGGAGATCATTGATCCACTAATCCGCGCATCACGCCCGATTACAATGGTCTTACCCGCTCCTTTTTGGCTTAACCAGGTTGCGAATGCTGCAGCAAATTTTACCGTATCTATTGGTGTAAGATTGTCTCCTACCTTCCCTCCGATCGTTCCTCTGAACCCGGAAATTGATTTAATAAGTGTCATAAGTCACAACAAAACTACACCACCTAAACGGGATAAAAAACGGTGTAAATTTGATTTGATAAACAACAATTTCTTTACGCCTAGTTTCAGAGACAATCGTAGATTTGAAGCATGCGAATACTCCTTTGGATTTCTGTTTTTGTCGTAGTCACAAGTTTCATGAATTTTTCATGCGAACGAATGGCTCGAATTGATGTAGCGTTTTACAATGTAGAAAACCTATTCGACACGATAGATGACCCCAATACGTTTGATGGTCAGTTTTTACCAGACTCTATGTATCAGTGGAATACAGACAAATACGAAAGCAAGCTGGAGCACTTAGCTTCTGTTATTTCAGGTTTAGCCAATGGTAGAACTCCTGCATTTGTTGGTTTGTGTGAGATAGAAAATCGATTTGTACTGGTAGATCTCATGCATACCGGTCGATTAGACGATACGCAACTTGGTATTATTCACGTAGAAAGCAAAGACGCGAGAGGTATAGACGTAGCGGCATTATACGATCAAAAGCAACTGAAGTTGTTGAATTATGGCATTGAAGAAGTCGATCTGAGTGCGTACGAAGAAAAGACCCGTGATATTCTATGGGCAAAGATGAAGCGCAGAGGGTTTAACGATGTTTTTTATTTTGTTGTGAATCATTGGCCTTCACGTCGCGGCGGTTTGGCAGAAAGCGAACCGAAGCGCGTCGAAGCCGCTAAAAGTCTTAAATCGGTCATTGACCGCATCCATCGTGATGATCCGGATGCCAACGTGGTAATCATGGGCGACTTTAACGACGAGCCCGACAACAAGAGCATAAGCGATGTTCTGGGCGCATCAGACACTGCAGACAAAATTAGTAATACACAACTTTTCAACGCAATGAGTGCGTTGCAAGACAAAGGTGAAGGGAGTTATTGTTTCCGTGGAAACTGGAATATGCTCGATCAAATCATTGTAAACGGGAATTTGCTAGACGGCAAGAAGTGGGAATACAACCGTGGTTCGGCGTACATTCACGCCGCTGACAGCCTTCGACAAGGCCCCGGAAAATACGAAGGATTTCCATTGCGCACCTTCGGTGGTCGGAAATACTTAAACGGATACAGCGATCACTTCGCCGTTTCTGCCGAATTACAGTATTACGAGCACTAACCGTCAAATATTTAGTACATTTTTTTCATACATTTGTTTCGGACAAATCGGTCTATCGCATCAAACCTTTTTAAGGTTTTGGTGAGGAAAGTCCGGGCAACGCAGGGCGATGCACCCTGAGAAAATCAGGGGATTGGTGTTGTGAGACACTAAGACAGCAAGTGTAGCAGAAAATAACCGTCAGAACCTCGTGTTCTGGTAAGGGTGAAAACGAGGTGTAAGAGACCCCGCTCTGCCATAGTAATATGGCATTGGTACAAACCTTGCATGTTGAAAGACCAAGTAAACCTTAGTTTAGGAGTTGCCCGCTCCTCGCTTTGGCGACTAGGGAGGGTAGGTTGATAGATCCTGTGGGCAACTACAGGACCAGATAAATGATAGACATCAAGATAGGCTTAGCCTCGTCTTGAGACAGAACCCGGCTTATAGATTTGTCCTTTTTAATTGAAAGTTATGCCTAGAGTATTAATTGTAGACGACGAACAAAGTATTCGCGAAACACTCAAAGAGATTTTACTGTACGAAAGCTACGAAGTAGAAGAAGCAGAAAACGGAAAGAAAGCCTTCGATCTGATTAAGAAATTTAATTACGACGCTGTGCTGTGTGATATAAAAATGCCTGGAATGGATGGCATTGAGTTATTAGACAAAGCCGCTGAACTGGTTCCAGAACTTCCGTTCATCATGATCTCTGGTCATGGTACCATAGAAACAGCATTGGAAGCCACCAAAAAAGGGGCATTCGATTTTATTTCTAAGCCGCCTGACTTAAACAAATTACTAATCACGGTTCGTAACGCCACAGAAAAGAACAGCCTGGTTATTGAAACCAAGGTGTTGAAGCGCAAGATTACGAAGACCCGTGAAATGATCGGTGAGAGTCCATCGATTAAAAAGATTAAAGACACCATTGAAAAAGTGGCTCCTACCGATGCACGTGTGTTAATAACCGGACAAAACGGCACGGGTAAAGAACTTGTAGCACGATGGATTCACGAAAAAGGCAACCGTCATACGGAAGCGTTTATTGAAGTAAACTGCGCTGCAATTCCATCAGAATTGATTGAAAGTGAGCTTTTTGGACATGAAAAAGGTTCATTTACGTCAGCACATAAACAACGCATTGGTAAATTCGAAAAAGCACATAAAGGCACCTTGTTCCTCGATGAAATTGGCGACATGAGTCTGTCGGCCCAGGCCAAAGTGTTGCGAGCGCTCCAGGAAAACAAAATCACACGCGTGGGTGGCGATAAAGACATCGACGTGGATGTTCGAATTGTTGCAGCAACGAATAAGGACCTGCGCAAAGAGATCGATGAAGGACGTTTCAGAGAAGATTTATACCACCGTGTTAGTGTTATACTGATTCACGTACCTTCATTAAATGATCGTACAGACGATATTCCTTTGTTGGCAGAGAAGTTTATCAATGAAACGTGCGAGGACAATGGCATGCCTCGTAAGGTGCTCACAGCCACAGCGATGCAGGAATTGAAGAAGATCAATTGGACGGGGAACATTCGTGAATTGCGTAACGTAATTGAACGATTGACCATCTTGTGTGACGACAAAATCACAGGTGAAGACGTACTGAATTTCTCCAATGCAGCCAGCCGACGAACCAGTAGTCTTGACGTGGTGGAGCAATTCGACAAGTTCCAGGACTTTAAAGACTATGCAGAGAAAGTCTTTATCGATGCAAAACTGAAGAAGAACAAGTGGAATGTGGCGAAGACAGCAGCTGAAATCGATATTCAGCGAAGTCACCTCTACAACAAAATTGACAAGTACGGTCTAAAACGTACAAAGAAATAGGTATCACCTGAATTCATGATAGGCACGGATATTTCCTATGCCTCTGGCATTCTCCGAAACGGAGGGTTGGTGGGCATACCCACGGAGACCGTATATGGTTTAGCGGGCAACGCATTTGATGAAGATGCCGTCTTGAACATTTTCAAAACCAAGAATCGGCCGAGTTTTGATCCGTTGATTGTACATGTTTCCGCATTGTCGTCCATTCGAATACTTACAACGCAGTTTCCGGTTAAGGCAAAAAAACTGGCCGATGCGTTTTGGCCAGGTCCGCTTACTTTAATACTACCTAAATCGGATGTAGTACCAGACGTGGTTACTTCGGGCTTGCCCTTTGTTGGCGTTCGTATGCCAAGACATCCTATGACGGTAGAACTGCTCAAGGGACTTGACTTTCCATTGGCAGCACCAAGCGCTAATCCATTCAGTTATGTGAGCCCAACTACCGCAGAACATGTGGAAGATCAATTGGGCGACAAGATCGATTATGTGCTGGATGGCGGTCCTTGTGGTGTGGGCGTCGAGTCCACCATTGTTTCCTTTGAAACACCAGACAAGCCAACTGTACTGCGCTTCGGTGGACTTGGCCTGGAAAACATCGAAAAACTGATCGGTAAGGTAGAGGTGTCGGTTTCCAATAACTCCAATCCATCCTCACCCGGTCAACTCGACAAACATTACGCAACACGTAAATCGTTGCAGTTGGTAGAACATCCCTCCGATTTGATTCCCTTGGACAAGATGAGCAAATACACCATTGGTTATGGTGCAGGAGAATTCAGTTTCAACCTCTCTCCCGCTTCCAATCTGGATGAAATTGCCAGTAATTTGTTTAAAGCCTTGCGACTGGCAGACGAAGCGGATCAGCCGATGATCGTGGCTTCAAAAGTAGCTCCGGAAGGTATTGGAAGGGCGGTAAATGACCGACTGGAACGTGCTAAAGTGCGATAACTACTCTTTCACAAAGCGATAGTTCGCTTCACCCGATTTCATAATGACATTGAGGACATATTGACCAGGAACCAACTGATCAAGCCCTGATATAATTCCGTTATGCGTGTTTCCAGCTAATATTCGTTTTCCAGAAATATCAACCACGTTGTACATGAGATGAATGTTCTCATATCCCATGAGGCTGAGCTCGTTAGAAACTGGATTCGGATACAACAGCGTTGCATCTTTGTCTAACTCTTCAACGGAAGTAAAGACCGTAGTGACAGCTATATGTTGAAGGTCGATTGTTGAATGTTTTTCGTCTGTATTTTTTCTAAAATCTCCACCAATAATCAATCCATCTTCCGTTATCACCACGGAATTCGCTGGTTTATCAAAATCTGCAATCGCAGTAAGTTCCTTTCTTGAAGTATCATACAGTGCCGCTCCCAGGCCAGATACACCAAGTCCGAAAATTTGATTGGTGAAGTTCCCTACAAGAATGATCTCCCCTCTTGGAGCTACTTCAATATCACTAATCCAATTCACTCCTGAGTCCTTAAAACTTGTGAAGTGCTCTCGGTTTAGATATTCTCGATAAACCAAACCATCGTAAATGCTAAGACATGGTGTGCCTATCCCCTGAACTAAGCTGCACTCTCCTGCAACCACTAGCTTATTGTCGATCATTTTTAGCTTCAGAACGTTCTCACTGACGTCTAAACTATTCGCAGATGTCCAATGCTCTCCACCCTGGGTCTGGTACTGAGCAAGATTACGAGAAGCGAAGGTTTTTTTATTCGGAATGTTTACATGAATTGAATCGAACTGGCCACCATAGAATCGACCATAGTAGCAATCGTAAATCACATTAATCTTTCCATTAACCCAGGCCTTATTACTCCATTTTTCAGTAGCTCGATCAAGTAACCATACCTCATTTACTCCAGGCATTGATGATCTACTGGTTACGATTTCCAGCTGATTCAACGCTGGATTCACAAATACTTCATGACTAACAGCAGTAGTTCGATCAGGGATTTGATAATACTTCCAATTGCCCTGAGTTAGAATAGCAAGTGGATAATTGACATTGTTATCCATAAAATCGCCCACTGCAACGATTTCATTATTGTACCATTTGGCCGATTTTACGGTACCGACTAACCCACCTCCGGAACAGGTAAAATCACCTGCTTTATAAACTGCAACCTGATGGCACGCTTTGTCATTGATTTCATTGAATTGGCCCGTTATCAGTAGTTGCTTTGTTGCTGGGTTGTAATCCATATTGTGAATTGGAGCGTTACTGCCTGTGCCCAGTGTTTTCAATATCGATTCGGGGTTGTAAGCCGGTTGAATCCACTTCAATTCATCAATACTGAAACCATGGTCATCTGCCCACTTCGAAATACCAGGTGTATGAATATCAGCCAGATAATCGTAGTTATGTTCACGCTGAATCTGTCGTGCAAGTGACTCGTAACCAGAATACTGCATCAAATAACCAACTGCACAATGCACATCATAGTTATCAATAAAGTACGGTGTTCGAACCGAATGATAATGATTGCTCGGAAACACCTTACGGTGCGTGTAAGCCTCTAATGCATCCAACAACTTAATACGATTCGTATACGCCGTTGTATGTGACTCAAACTCCTTTGTCCTTAACACGCGAATAACTTCTATGAGGTGATATTGGATTCGGGAAGCATCGTTCGTGAAAGTCTTCTTAGCTACAGGCGCATCCACTCTATGATACTCCCATTGTGCATTCACTTCTACCAGATGACTGAATGCCGAAGCTTGTTCACCGGGTGGAAGACCGTATGAAGGAAAGACAACAAGTACGAGTGCAAAAAGAGGGAATAATTGTTTCATAACGATTGATTTGTTGGCAAAATCGGAATTCGAGGTGAAAGTATCAACCTTAGCACGTCAGGCTTTAGTCAGGCTTCCGTGAACGATATTTCTGAGTCAGTAAACCAATAATCCATTTAAAGAGCAGTGTAATTAGCCCCCATAATACGATGTAATACATCCAAATCAGATAGTCCCCGCTTCCTCCATAACCCAATGCATAAGGAATAAGGTGTAAAGCCACAAAGACATACGGACCCGCGCCGTTCAGTGCCACAAATCCACTGAATAGAATTAACACAGCCGATAGAAGCCCGGATAGAATCCATAGAACTGATTTATTCATTTTATCGTATTCGCTTTACTTCGCAGTCTCTGCTGGCGTGAATGAACATCCTTTTAACTCGTGACACACGTCTCGTCAATAGGTTGGACTCCATATGGGTTAAAAGGGTCTAACAATCTCCAGCGCCTTCATCGTTATGTCTAAACGGATTTTCGGGAATAAGTCCATATTGAAGGATTCCTGCGGATCTATATTGGTAGCGAAGTAGTACACGTTGTCTTTCGTTTCCATATAACCGACAAACCAACCATTATTATGGCCATTGCGTATCGACCAGCCCGTTTTACCACGCAAAACGGTTGAATCCGTTTGATTCATTATTATCATCCGTTTCATGATGGAGTAAGTCGATGGTTTTAAGGGCAGTTTTTCATTATGGAAACGTTTCAGGAAGTCTACCTGCTCGAACTGGCTTATGCCGGAATTGCCTTCCAACCAAAACACATCAATAGTAGAATCGGCCACTTCCATTGCACCGTAATTTAATTTAGACAAGTATGCATTCATGCGTTCTGATCCAATAGAGCGGGCAACTTGCTGATAACAAGGCACACAGGAATAATGAAACGCCTTTTGAAAAGGTAAATCCTGTTCCCAAATGTCCAAATACCTGGGTTTACCATCCCACTTAAACATGGTGTTTTCATCTTCAACCACACCTGTTTCCAGGGCGATAATCGAATTGGTAATCTTAAAGGTTGAAGCGGGAAGTCGTCGTACCTCTGCCCACTGGAAGTTGTTTGAGTAATAATCGTCTTTGGCAGCATTATAAATGAGTATGGAGCCTGTGACATCATTGGCCTGCAACAATGAATCCAACGTCAATACAACAGTTTGATTCGAGAACCTGGTAAAAGACGTTTCTTCCTCTACTTCTGTTGTGCCATTTACCGTGGGTTGATCTTGTTCTTCTTCTGCTATCTGTTTGGAACAAGAACCTAACAATAAAACTGTGGTGACTAATAAACTGGTTATGGATGCAGGCTTACATTTCATGCCTTAAAGGTACGAATTAATCGTATTCAGACAGCTCCAACCAGCGTAAACTTTTGACATCTATTTCTTCAATTACGCGTTCGAGACGTTGCCCCTTTTCCTGCAGCGCTTCGTAATCGGTCGTTCCACTGATCATGAAGGCTTCCAGTTCTTTCTTCTCGTTCTCCAGCCCTTCAATTTCTTTCTCCAATTGCTCAAATTCAAAGCGCTCTTTAAACGTTAGCTTCGTCTTAACTTCGTTTTCTTTCTGCTCTTTTTTCCAATCCGTCTTTTCTACTTCAACAGGTTTGCGTTTTTCTTCTTCCGCCGCCAGCCAATCCTGATAATCTGCATAAGATCCATTGAAATCTTTGATCTCCCCTGCTCCTTTAAAAATGAATAAATGATCAACGAGGGTGTCCATGAAATACCGATCGTGCGAAACAATAATTAAGCACCCACCAAATTGAAGTAAAAAATCTTCCAGCTTATTAAGCGTAAGCAAATCCAGGTCGTTGGTTGGCTCGTCCAGAATTAAGAAGTTGGGATTCTTAATCAAGACAGTCATTAAATGCAATCTGCGTTTTTCTCCTCCACTAAGTTTGCTCACCGGATTGTGTTGCATTTTTGGAGGGAACATGAAGTGATTCAGAAACTGTGAGGCCGTCAACTTGGATCCATTTCCCAATTCAATTACCTCTGCATGCTCTCGCAATACATCGATAACCTTCATATCCGGTTTGAACTCCAACCCCTGTTGGTTATAATATCCAAATACCACGGTATCCCCGGTGTTAATCTTCCCGGAATCTTGCTTCTCCAGGCCGCATAAGATATTGAGAAAGGTTGATTTACCCACACCATTCGGGCCTACGATACCAATGCGTTCGCCTTTCTTGAACGTGTAGTCAAAGCCGTTCATAATGTTAAGGTCGCCATAAGCCTTGTAGACCTTCTTGAGTTCCAGAATCTTCCCACCTATTCTGCTCATTTTCACGTCCAATTTGAGCTCCTGTTCTTTGACTCCACTATGTGCAACAGCCTTCGTATCATGAAACCGTTGAATACGTGCCTTCGACTTCGTCCCTCTCGCTTTGGGCATACGTCTTATCCAGTCAATTTCGGTTTTCACTTTTTTACCCGCTTTTTCAATCTCTATGCGGTTCACCTCTTCCCGCTCAACTCGTTTCTGCAGGAAGTAGGAATAATTACCATGATGCGTATAGAGTTTCCCGTGGTGCAACTCCAAAATAGTATTACACACATTTTCGAGGAAGTAACGGTCGTGCGTTACCATAAAGAGCGTTAATCCGGAACGATCGAGATAATGCTCCAACCACTCAATCATTTTCACATCCAGGTGGTTGGTAGGCTCGTCTAAGATTAAAACATCTGGCTCATCCAACAGTGCCAGCGCAAGTGCCAGTCGTTTCTTTTGACCTCCTGACAAATTCCCCACTTTCTGGTCTTGATTCGTAATCTCAAACCGGGTGAGGATCTCATTTAATCGTCGCTCGTAGTCCCATGCCTTAAATTCATCCATTTTGGACATCGCCTGGTCAAGTTCCTGCTGACTTTGTGATGAATAGTCCTCCGCTTGTTTCTCCAGTGCTTCGTTGTACGTAGATATAATCGCCAACAACTCAGAGTTTGCAGTCTTGATGAGCTCTGCAACGGTGCTATCGTGGTCAAAGTCGGGTTCCTGTTCAAGATACCCAAAACGAATCCCATTGCGAAAAACAACCTTGCCTTCGCTAGGTATGTCTTTACCCGCGAGAATCTTCAGCAGGCTGGACTTACCTGTACCATTATTGGCCACAAGCGCCATCTTATCCCCTTTGTCCAAACCAAAGTTCAAATCGGAAAACAGGATGCGTTCTCCTAGATTTTTCTCCAGATTCTCAACCGATAAATAATTCACGGCTCAAAAATAAGGCTATGATTGGTCGGTATAATACCGTTGTGGAAGATTATCCGTTCGACGCGTTTTCTTTCTTCTTCGAGAGTTTCATTGAAAGCTCCATATCAAACCGTGCAACTTCTTCTCCATAGCACAATGCAGTGACCTGTATCGGACGGTTTACGCGTTCCCCAGTAGCCTGCATTTCATCGATCATGGAATCAATGCTTGCGCCTTGTTTACAAACAAAGTCGACCTCTCCTTCTGCCCGCTTGTAGTATTCTGCGTTCATCGACTTGAAAACCGGACTTGCTTTAAGTCCTTTAACCCGCAGTATGTGAAATGCTAAAAAACCACTGGCGAGATCCGCACCAACCGTCATAACTCCTAGGTACATGCTGTTCACATGATTACGGGTACGGTCTATAAGCGGTATGCGAATTCTTACCATCGACCCCGTGAGTTCCTTGATCCGCGGTCGGCAATAGCCGATTAATGGAATCTTAAAGCGACCAAACAGGAAGAGCTGCCAGTTCGCCCGGCGCAGTAACCGTTTATTCATTTTTTCCATTACCCACCAATTTACGAACTACCTGGCTAACGGGCAAGATTTCATGAACATATTCTATGCTGGGACCAGCGCACCAAACGGTTTTATACGTGGCACTAAAGGCCGAGTTTCGAAGACTTTTCATACCTCGAATAAACGTCAGTGCCTTAAACCACTTTTTAAGTCGCTTGTTCTTATTTAGCACTGTCTCCAGCAGGTTTTGTTTGGTACCAATTTCTTTTACATAAGGCGTGTTGATAACAGTACAGGGTGTACCAGAGAGTTTGGTAGTCATCACAATATCGTCGGCTTTGTAATCAACAATGGCCTGCTTGTACTGGACGCTTACAGGCGCCTCTTCCGTGGCTATAAAAATACTTCCAACCGATGCACCGTCTGCTCCCAGGTCAAGTATTTCCTGAAGAGTTTTATGGTCTCCCACTCCACCAGCAGATATCACCGGAATGGAACAATTCTTCTTGAGAAGCGGTATCAATTCGTTATACGATAGTTTACCTGCATGGCCACCGGCTTCCTTATTTACTGCGATCAAGGCATCACAGCCAAGTGCTTCTACTTTTTGGGCATACTCCAGGTTTGTCACATCACAAAAGACCTTAACCCCGGCAGCATGTGCTTTCTCTATGGTTTCCTTCGGGCTTCCCAAACTTGTTATGATGTAGTCTACACCCAGTCTGCAACAGGCATCCAACTGTTCTTTAAATCTGAAATTCGACTTATTTACGATGAGGTTAATGCCAAAAGGGCCAGGACAATCCGATTTCAGTTGTTTTATAGCTGCTTCCAGCTCATCAATGGTTCTGTAATTCAATGCAGGTATAGCTCCTGTTATGCCGGCTTTGCACGCCCCAATTACCATGGCCGTATTGCTGACCAAAAACATAGGCGCCATAATTACGGGGTATCGTATGTTCAGTAGTTTAGTTAAGGAAGTGTTTGAATCTTCAGGCATATGATCAAATATAGAACTTTCTCAGGGTTCAGAGTATAAGTTGAGGTCTATTTTGAAATGCGAATAAGACCAACCTCACATGCAAATCGACAACTTCGTGTGACCATGTAATGCGGAGTAAACTCATTTTGAAACCCGAGATAACCAGTCGCTCCAACCTCCATTAACCATTGGTTCGCTAATGGAAACTGGTAGGTAAACCGAGCTCTTACTCCAGCATACATGTCATTATGCATGTTGAACGAGCGCAACGATAAATCTTCCCTTGGATGGTCTGGCCCCCATAATACCACTGCACCTCGATTTCGTTCATCTAAACGAATTCCAGCGCTTAACCCAATCCCATAAGATATTCGGTCATTACCCTTAAGCAGTCGAGTTTTATACAGGGGTAATAACGTTAAATTCAGTGTTGTTTTATTGAACGCATTTGTAGTATGCATCCATGTATTTTGGTTTCTATTGGCTGTTCGGAGATCTGCAAATCCCTGATAATTGTCAACGCTCAATCCGTAAAACAGCTGCAGAGAGTCGACGGTGTAATTGGTTCGGTAAAACCCAAAGGTTGCAACACGACCCGAACGCACCTTACCGCGGTAATCTGAATTAGGTGGATTGACGAAAAAATTGGAAGCGCCGAAGGAACTCACGATTCCCAATGTCTGTGCGTTCATGGTGCACGGCAAACCAATCAAAAGAAACAGGAACAGTGTGCTTCGAGCACAGCACGTCATTCCATTTGTGATGCGTTCTTTGCTAGAAATCATGGAGTTTTTTCTGATAACGTGTAAACGTAAACTCTATACCCGTTCGAGAAAAATTAACCGGTATGTAAAACCCGTTGAATTCTTCCGACAAACCGCGGTAATGCGTACAGGCGATTTCCATTCGCCATTCTGGTCGAATAGGCAATTCAAACCCGACCCTAGCTGTAACTCCGGCAGAAATAGTTGGATTGTGGTTACGCAGTCGGTTCGGATCCCAGTGATGTATTAGTGTATCTCGATATTCTATCTTGGTATACCTACCGTCCAATTCTTCTCCCAAAACCACATCAACCTGCAGTCCTAAACCAATGGACCACCTGTAGTCGTCACCTAACTTTTTACTTAAATAGACCGGATACATACCCAAACTGGCCGTTGACCTATCGTATTTCAGATAATCGATGTACTTGTAAGCACTTTCTCCATCACCTTCAAAAACCTCATACGTGCCACGAAATGTTTGTACACGAAGACTCAGAAGAAAGGGGGTTGAATCCAACATCCAAACTCTTTGATTAACTCCAATACTCAACGCATTTCCTCCTGTAGTGTTAAAAACGTAATCGCCTGGCACAGTGTGATAAAGAAACGGAGCGCATTTGCTGAAATTTATAGAATAACCGATTTCTTGCGATTGAACACGTAAGGATACTACAATTAGAAAAAGAAATACGGCGTATCTGGTACAGGTTTGGTTCACGGTGTCTGTATTATCAATACGTATCAAATATACGGTAAAAGCTTAATTTTGCGGCCTCAAAATTGCACGAATGACAACATCGAATAAACGCATTATCAAATCGCCAACAGGCAACACACTAAATTGCAAAGGCTGGGTGCAGGAAGCCGCTTACCGTATGATCCAGAACAACCTTGATCCGGAAGTTGCAGAACGTCCAGAAGATCTTATTGTATACGGCGGCCGCGGTAAGGCAGCCCGAAACTGGGAGAGCTTTGATGGTATTTTGGATGCGCTAAAAAACCTGGAAGAAGATGAAACACTGATGGTTCAATCGGGTAAGCCGGTTGGTGTATTGCGTTCACACAAAAATGCACCACGTGTTTTAATCGCTAATTCCAACCTAGTGGGCAACTGGGCCAACTGGGAGCACTTTAACGAATTAGAGAAAAAAGGATTAATGATGTACGGTCAAATGACGGCCGGTAGCTGGATATATATCGGATCTCAAGGCATTGTTCAGGGTACGTACGAAACGTATTTAGCCCTCGCAAATAAGCACTATAATGGAAGTCTAAAAGGCAAATTAAATGTGACTGCCGGTTTAGGTGGTATGGGTGGTGCTCAACCCCTTGCAATCACCATGAATGAAGGTGTAGCCCTTGCTGCGGAAATGGAAGAATGGCGCGTTCAAAAACGTCTTGAAACCCGATACCTCGACAAAATGACTTCCAACATAGATGAGGCCATCGATTGGGCAGTTGAAGCAGCAAAGAATGGTGAAGCCATTTCAATTGGTGTGGTTTGTAATGCGATTGATCTGTTACGTAGAATGACAGAACGAAATATTACACCCGATACACTTACCGATCAAACCTCAGCCCACGATGAGTTGGTGGGATATTTTCCTGAGGGGTTAAGTGTGGAAGAGGCGAATGAACTGCGTGAATCAAATCCGGATGAATACTGTAAGCAGTCGTTGAAATCTATGTGTACCCATGTTGAGCTGATGATTGAATTGCAAAAACGTGGTGCCATCACTTTTGATTATGGCAATAACATTCGTGGTCAGGCATACGCACAAGGAGTTGAAAACGCATTTGATTTCCCAGGTTTCGTACCTGCCTATATCCGACCATTATTCTGTGAAGGTTCCGGACCTTTCCGTTTTGTTGCCTTAAGTGGTGACGAAAACGACATATTTAAGCTGGACGAAAAACTGAAAGAGCTTTTCCCTGAAAACAAAGGCTTGCTTCGTTGGTTGGACATGGCGAAGGAAAGGATTGCCTTCCAGGGACTACCTTCACGCATTTGTTGGTTAAAAATGGGTGAACGTGAAAAAGCGGCGCTTGCGTTTAATGAAATGGTTAAAAATGGTGAGATTTCAGCTCCTATTGTAATTGGTCGTGATCATTTAGATACAGGTTCCGTGGCTTCACCGAACCGTGAAACAGAATCGATGAAAGACGGAAGTGATGCCGTTGCCGATTGGCCGATACTAAATGCATTGATCAACACCGCAGGAGGTGCAAGTTGGGTTAGTTTTCACCACGGTGGTGGCGTAGGCATGGGATACAGCTTACACGCAGGTATGGTCATTGTTGCAGATGGTACAGACGATGCTCATGAGCGTTTACGTAGGGTGTTGCACAACGATCCGGCAATGGGCGTGATACGACATGCGGATGCAGGTTACGAGATTGCTGAAGATACTCGGGACAAGCATGGTTTGAATTTGTAAACTTGATATCGAACTCAAACACGACAAGAAATTCAACCTGGTTCTAACAAACCAGTGAATTCATTGTTACATTGATACATTGATAATTGATTAATTAGATAAGGTGGCGATTAAGATTAAAAATGCAAAGCAAATTGAAGGTATTCGAAAGAGTTCTCGGCTTGCAGCAACGTGTTTAAAACACCTGGAACAATACGTAAAACCGGGAACCACAACGAAAGAACTGGACAAAATTGCGTCTGATTTTATGAAAGAACACGGCGCTACTTCCGCTACGTTCGGATATAAAGGACATGGTGCACCCGCATTTAGTGGACACATTTGTACATCGGTAAATGACGTGATTTGCCATGGTGTACCGAACGACTACGTGCTTCAGGATGGAGATATCCTCAACATTGATGTGACCACCGTATTGGATGGATATTACGGAGATACGTGCAAAATGTATGAGGTGGGCACAGTGAGTGCCGAAGCCAAAGACCTCATGGAGGTAACTAAACACTGCTTACATCTTGGTTTAAAAGAGTGTTATCCGGGCAATCGCTTTGGGAATATCGGTTATGAAATCTCGAAATATGCAGAACGTCAGGGATATAGTGTGGTCTATGAATTCTGTGGCCATGGCGTTGGGCTGCAATTTCACGAGGATCCGGAGGTTAGTCATATTTCTATGAAGAACACGGGTAAGCGCATGCGCCCTGGAATGATTTTCACCATTGAACCGATGATCAATACTGGAAAAGCCAGAAGCAAAGTGGACAAATCGGATGGGTGGACAGCTCGTACAATCGATGGTGGATTGTCTGCTCAGTATGAACACACCATTTTAATTACGGAAGACGGCTGCGAAGCATTAACTGACGTATACGGGGATTTCTAAGCGCACGTGCATAACAATGCGCTCATATTAGCCCGATATGCAAATGCCTTGCATCAAGTACTCCATGGCAGCTCCCTGTTGCACTGTGTAAGTACTTCATCGAACGACATCCATTTTCTTTTTTCCAATGGGTATTATTTGATGGTTCGATTTCACAACCATCATACCTTCTTTCTACGTCCTGAACGCGATCATTTCCCTAAAAAGAATGTCTTGCATCAGTTTAAAGACACTGTTAATCAGGAAGTTATTAAAATAACGCACTACAAGAACGATCGAGGAATTGTTATTGCGTTTGGCAATTCATACCTGCTCCACATTCAGTGTTTTGGTCGGAGAAGCGCCATATACCTGGTAAAAGACAATCAGGTAATAGATAGTTTTAAAGACCTGAACCCAAAGGACACGCTTGAACCTGCGGGTTCGGATTTGGTGTATGCTTCGGAGATATCTGAATTTGTTCAATCCAATCGATTTATAACCGAGGAAATCATCTCCATATTGAATCAGCGTAACTTCTTTGCGACTTCAAATCCGCAGCAGTCGTGGTTGGATTTTCTAGAAGACTTCAACGCAAAAAATGTCTTTATAAACCGGGCTCAGGATCAAGCACCTGCATTTTCAATTGAACAGGGGGCCAACACCATAGAATCTTATTCCAATATAATTGATGCCTTTCATGACTTTGCCCGTTTGTTTCTTGCCTATAGTCGACAAGCTCAACTAAAGCAACGACTGTTACAAGAAACGAACAAGACGATCACTCAGCTCGCCAAAAGAGTGAAGAAGTTGGTCAAGGCTCTTGAAAAACTCAAAAACAGACCAGATTTCAAGCAAATTGGAGATATATTGATGGCCAATTTGTATGCAATTGAACCAAATCGAACCGAAGTTGAATTAGATAATTTCTATACAGGAGATAAAATCAAAGTTGCGTTAAAGCGCGATTTAAACCCACAAAAGAATGCAGAGCGCTATTACCAGAAATCCAAGAATGCTCATCTGGAGGTTCAACACACGGAAAGACAGTTAAACTCCGTAAGACAGGAGATTTTGCAGTTGGAGTCTAAACGATCCGAAATTGAGCAATCCACTGGGCACAAAGAGCTTCAACAACTGGATAAACAGCGAAAACTGCGGGAACCTTCGATAAAGGAAATTAAACAACTGCCCTACAAACACTTCTCATTTCAAGGTTTTGACATCTGGGTAGGTAAAAGTGCAAAAGCCAACGACGATCTCCTTAAACTCGCTCACAAGAACGACACGTGGTTGCACGCAAGAGGAGTAGCAGGGTCACATGTATTGCTTAAAAATCCGGAGGGGAAGCCCATTTCAGAACCGCTTCTCGAGTATGCGGCATCTCTGGCGGCAAAGTTCTCCAAAAGTCAGAATGACAGTTTAGCAGCTGTGATTTATACAAGTCCAAAACATGTACGTAAATTTAAAGGCGCTTTACCCGGTCAGGTTCGGGTAGATCGAGAAGAAGTTATTTTGGTTGAACCTGCAATTTAGTACCCAACTCATGTATTTGAGTAGACGTATATACAACGTATATACGAATTTGGGACGAACTACCTCATGGAGGTATCTGACATATACACTATGATTAAACGATTTTTACCTGCCCTAACTGTTGCTTTCCTCACCCTGGTCCTCTCCTCTGATTTTGCCTGTGGTCAACTACAAGGCACCTATACGGTAAATCCAAAGCTGGCGGCAAACGCTACAAATTATAAAAGTTTGGATGCCCTGTTCACCGATCTGTCAAAAGGTACGCGTTCGGATGGAGGAACCGTAAACGGCCCAGGAATCCAAGGTGCCACATTCGTACAGATTGACACCGGTAGATTTGAGGAAAAGATTGTAGTGGATGTGATTTCAGGAATTTCCTCGTCTAACAGTTTGACGCTTGAAGGCGCTGGAATGGGTAAGACGCGAATCACAGGAGAACCAGGTTCACTGATGTCAAACAAAGTAATCCAGTTGGGTAGAGATGCTGCCCATATCCGTTTTCGAAACATGACGATTAGTAATCGTTCGGCTGCCGTTATGACCGAGGTTATCTCAACCAATTCTTCGAAAAACATAACCTTCGATTCGTGCGAAATCATAGCACTGGAAAACCCGGAATACTATACCGGGCGACTGATCGGAGGGAACTTTTGTGCTGCAATCCGTTACTCCCAAGATATCCGTTTCAATCAATGCCAACTAATCGACACTGGAGGTGCCAACATTCAATGTTATAATTCACAACGTCTTGAGGTCGAAAAATGTACCATGACGTTAACCATGTATCGCGCACTTACGATTTTCACCTGGGGATCCTACGCACCAGTGGTGCAAGCCATGTCTCCATGTTATATCGTCAGTACGTCAGACGTCTTGTTTAACCACAACGATGTAACTGTAAATCCTGGAAGAAATCCGATGGCAATGCCGTGGAAACTGAGTTTTAACAGTTGTACTTCGGTCGATAGACCATTCTCGATCAAAAACAATCGACTGCTTACGCCCGGTACCGGTATATCCATTTTCAATTGTAAAGGTGTGTCAGGCAAAGAATTTGAAGTATACGGCAACGAAGTGGTTGGGTATGACCTCGGTGATTTAGACATATCAATTGAAGTAAGCCGATCGGATTACGGAAAAATCTATCACAACAGTTTGAGTAGAACAGGAGACGACAAATCCGGCCCTACTAAAGGTGCTGCCATTGAAATAAGTGATTCTAAGCATTGGAAAGTTTTAAATAATCTTATAATCACGGACAAGAAAAAAGCCGCAGTGGCTATTTCAAATGGTGAAGACATCTCGTGCGATTACAACCTCTATTGGAACACCGATAATTACACCAAAGGTTTTTTGCGATTAGATGCAAAGACGTATGGGATCGATTCGCTCTTTGAATCAAAGACCGGTGGAATGCACTCTGTAGTGGCTCAACCCGTACTACGATCAAAAACGGATTTACGCTTAACCACAGATTGTTATACCGGAGATAGTTTAAATGTGAGTGCAGACCGATTTGGCAATGCGAGAAAGTCCTGGCCTTCGGTGGGCGCCTTTGTGCCCTTAGGTAACCAGGGTCTGGATGCGGGTTTGTCACTCATTACGGCTCCGGAAAATGTAGTCACCGATTCCAATCAGATTGTTGAAGTATTGGTTGGAAATACGGGAAGTACTTCATTCGATAGCATCACGCTGAACTATCAAATAAACAATGGCACCGTGGTACGAGAAACGTTTAAACCAGGGCTTTCAGCATCAAGCTGCGATACCTTTACCGCACGATTTAAGACGATCGGAAAATTCATGGGTTGCTCTAAAGTAACCATCTGGATATCAGCAGTTAACGGCAAATCAGACGACAATCAAGCGAACGACACGATTTATAGATTTATTGGAAGACCGATTGCAGCAGGCACGTACTCCATTGGAAAAAATAATGCCGATTACCCTTCGATACTGGCTGCCATTGAGGCGTTGGAATGCTCAGGAATCCAGGGCGATGGTTCCGTCATTTTCGACATAGATTCCGGTCGTTATACCGAACAAATTCACTTGAGCAACATTGGCAACTTAAGCGATACATCTAAATTGATTTTTAGATCAAGAACAGGAAATAAACAGGACGTAATAATAGAGTTTGCTTCAAGCATCATTAAATCAAAAAGCGGTCGTGCGGTTCTAGACAATAGTCTGTTGTCTGTGCTAAAACTATCTGGTGTCAAACACACCGTTTTTGATGGCATTTCGTTTATGGCAATCGATTCAACCTGGAATTCCCTTATCCACTTCTCGAACTCGAGTGAAGACATCCGCTTTGTCAATTGCCATTTCGAAATTCCAGATGCCCCTTCATTTTATCAGGTTAATTTTCTGGTAAGCTCTAATCCGGATATTGATGTGTCGAATATAGTAATGGACAGTTGTTCCTTTACCGGAGGTGTTAAACAAATAAACCTCAATCAAACGGTTGTAACCGATTCCTTTATCATCTCGAATTCTGAATTTAAACCCACGAATACCACACACGGTGTTTACTTATGGCAGACTTCCAATGTTACCATGAGGAACAATGTGATGGACCATCGAACAGGTAGTCTATTAACGGGCATTGAGTCTGGTCAATCCGATAAAATCACCATCACCGGAAATCGAATCTTTGGAAGGAATACAAGAGATGCAATCCGAATTTTCAATGGTACCAACCAATTGGTAGCCAACAATATGATCTCAACGCTGATTGAGACGGACGACAGTTATCACTATGGTATCAGCTTGTCTAATGTGCAAACTACCAAGGTACTGCACAACTCTATTGCTCTTGAAACAGGTCATGCCTATAAACCGACAAACTTCAACTACAATTCGGCGTTATATACCTCTGGATTCGGTTCAAGCAGCATATGGATTTATAATAACATCTTCTCACTAAAAGCGGAAAAGCTTAAGAACAATGTCGCGGTAAGGCAAGCAACATCAGGTGTTCAGCAGTTTGCAATAGATTACAATTTGTACGCTACCAATGCCAATACGCATGAGTTTGGTAACCAACTCTATGCCCCAGGATCGAACATAACCGGTACCAATGCAAAAGAGGGATATTCATTTTTTAAATCGCTATGGGACCTGCATTTACACGAAGGACCGTGCTCTGGTGTTCAAGGTAAAACGGGTATTGGAATCACGACCGATTTCGATGGAGAAACCAGAAGTACGCCTCATATAGGTGCAGACGAAACCAACGGTACCAGCAAGTCATACGACCTCTTATCACTTGATATTGTGGCACCCGAAGCAGTAGTTCCACACTTATCCAACCAATACATTAAGATACTGACCATAAACAATGGAGCCTCAAACCTGAACCAGGCAAAGGTTTCTCTACAGGTAAATGTCAGCTTGATGCGCCAAGCCCATATATTTACATCTGCCTTAAAGCCATGTTCCTTTGATACTATTACATTTCCATACTACTTTGACTCCATAGGCCCACATCGCATTACAACGTATACCGATACGTTAAATCTAACCACGTTAGATCAAAACACAGGCAATGATACATTAACACGAACCGTTCAGGTAGACCAGATGGACGATGCAGAGATGCGCACACTTTACCTGTACAACCCATCTGGCCCAACAGACACCTTACTGCTTTATAAAGACACCCTTATCACAACGGCATTTATTCAAAATCCGCTGAAATATCCGTTGAACGAACGTTTTCAGATCACCGCTCAAATCATTCATGAAGAAACAGGGAAAATAGTCTGGTCAAGCACCAGGTTTTTAGATTCAATCGAAGGATTTGACTCAAAACTTGCCGATTTCAAATTGTACATCGCCAACCATCCGGGTAAAATGAAATTGGTGAGCTACGTAGATTACCCGGGAGACAAATATGCCTATAACGATACGGCCACGCAGTCTTTTTACGTAAAAACGGATAACGACCTTGCCCTGGTAAAATCAATTGAGCCTATTGGTGACTATCAGGAAGAAGGCCTCGAGGTGTATCCAACATTTGAGATCAAAAACAACGGATCCAACAATCAAAACCTCCCCTTCTCCGTAAGCTGTATAATTGAACAAAACGGCAGTTCCATTTACTCGGAAGTAGGTCAAATCAATTCCCTCGATGCTGGAAAATCTACAATTTACAGGTTCAGCAAGCCGTTTAAGGCCGTAAAGTCGGGAGAGATAACGATCAAGGTTGAAGTCAAGGCGTTGATTGATGACTTTGCTCCGAATAACATACTCACGTATACGCTGGAAGTTGCCAGAAGCTACGATCTTGCCACGGATGAAATATTAGCTCCTCTACAAGGCGATATTCTCCCACGAAATTTAGCAATTATCCCAAAGGTAAACATTGAAAACCGGGGTAAAAATGATGTAAAACCGTATACCGCAACGTGTACGATTTATGATCAAAACGGAGTAGAAAAATATCAATCTATCCGTACCGATAGTTTAAACGTGCTATCAACTCAAACCATTGATTTTGATTCTTTTACACCCAAAACCAAGGGCGTTTACACCTTGATGGTCTATACACAATATACGTTAGACAGCTTCAACAAAAACGATACCTTAACCTTAACATTTAGCATAAAGGACGGATTAGATGTTTCGCCCTTAAACGTGGGCGTACCCAAGCAGGACTCCATACTAAATTTTGGCATTAAAAATCTGGAACCAGAGGTTCGGATTGCGAACGTGGGAATCGAAGACGTTACGAATTTCTTCTTTACCTATTTTACGATCTATCAAGGCAATACGATGGTCTATCAAGACTCCAAAGTAACCAATGGACTTACAAGTGCATCTGAGATCAAACTGACGTTTAAGCCCTTTGAGCCAAAATCCACCGGCACCTATCATACGCAGGTCTTCACCCGATTAAAAAATGATGATGACATGTTGAACGACACTATTCGATCATCGTTCGAGGTTCGGGCCAAAAGAGACCTGATTGCACTAGATATTCTACCCAGAGATTTGACCAAACCGCTGGAAGCAAATCAGGATGTGTTAAGCCTTAAGACTAGAGTGACTAACGGCGGTACTGAGCTTATTACCGACAGCAGTAGCGTTATTCTAGAAGTGCGTCATGGTGGCATCGTTATACATCGCGAACAGAAAAAAACGCTTCCGAAGATGAACCAAATTGACACCATTCACTGGTCGACGTATAAACCACTGGAAACTGGAGCCTACAACATTACATCATGGGTTGAACTGCCAAACGATGAAGTTTTAGTGAACGACACCGTTCAAAATGGGTTCGATGTAATTGCCACCCACGATGTCTCGGTAATGGGAATTAATCGCCCTGTAGACAACAGCAAGCTTAAGGTGAATGATACCTTAACGATAGAAACAACTATTGTCAATAATGGAGCGCAAGACGAACAGATTCCGGTAGTCTTCGAACTGTTCAAAGATCAAAGTGCACAACCTGTGTTTACGGATAACAAGACAATTAGTCTAAGTTCCAGTCAACAATCTACACTAGCCGCTACGCCCTATATACTTGGCTGGTCAGGCAAATACCGTGTAAGAGTATATACCAATTTAAGTGCTGATCAGATCCGTAAAAACGACACCACGGAGGTTGGTTTTATCATAGACAAGACAAGTAGCGTTCAGGAGTTATTATCCGGTGTAGTTGCGGTTTACCCGAACCCTTCAACCGGTTTG
>DIYD01000085.1:22031-22483 GCA_002428905.1 Bacteroidetes bacterium UBA6063
ACCCGAACCCTTCAACCGGTTTGTTTCATGTGCGGGGAATTCCATCCGATATAGAGGAATCTGAACTTTCCGTTTTAAACTCAATTGGTCAGACTATACCTGTTCGTCCAAAGAGCGCATCAGACGGATTTACACTTGATCTTTCCAATCAATCCGATGGTATATACTATCTTTATACGATTACAAAATCAGAGACCTATATCGTTAAACTCGTTAAACATTGATCAACGAAACATACACTGCAATCTATAAGGTTTTCGCCGTTCTCGGGTTGTTCACCTGTCTTGGCCTGGGCAGTACATCAGCGCAGGACACATTTTCAATTGTAGCAGTAGATTCTGCCACCGGAGAAGTTGGTTCTGCCGGTGCTACGTGTATATCAATCGACACCCTGGGCCAGTTGATTAACCGGCTGGTTCCTGGAAAAGGAAGCATCAATGCACAAGCCGCTT
>DIYD01000222.1:0-1017 GCA_002428905.1 Bacteroidetes bacterium UBA6063
CGAAAAAATCCTGGCTATGGTCTTGACCAAGCTTTCGAATTTTATCCCGGAGGGTGGTGTTTGGATGAATACACAGCGTCCGGAATGGAACGACGCAAACAACGCTCTTGTGGGAAATGGCGTGTCTATGGTGACCTTGTACTACCTGAGAAGGTTCTTTTTGTTCTTCCAGAAAATAGTACCCAACGATACTTCGGAGAGAGTGGCTGTATCGAACGAATTAATCATCTTTTACAAGAAAGTACGGGAGACGTTTGAGACCAACCTGGAGCTCTTAAAAGGTGATGTATTTAGCGATGCGGATCGACGATCAATTGTAGATGCCCTGGGTGAAGCAGGCAGCACGTATCGGGAGCACATTTACAAACAAGGATTTTGGGGTGAAAAAAGAACTGTTTCCTACAACGGTTTACATCGCTTGATCACACTTAGTTTGAAATTCATAGATCATTCCATTAAGGCAAACTTGCGTCAGGATGGGCTGTATCACGCCTATAACCTCATGACTGTTGAAGGAGACCACGAAATATCAATTGCTCATCTCAATGAGATGTTAGAAGGACAGGTTGCCGTACTGAGTTCCGGGTATCTTAACCCGAAAGAAGCGCTCTCCGTTTTAGACGCCCTGAAAAGAAGTTCTCTATTCCGTGAAGATCAGTACAGTTACCTGTTGTATCCGGCAAAAGAGTTAGCGGGTTTCATGGATAAAAACAACATACCCGCATCCGCAATCGAAGAGTCAGCGTTGCTTTCGACATTAGTACAGGATGGGAATGAACGCATTGTGATTAAAGATATTGAGGGTAAGTATCACTTTAACAGTAATTTCAAAAATGCGGAGGATGTTAAGGAAGTCTTAACGGAATTGGAGCAATCGAACTACGCTACCCTTGTGGAACAGGATAGGCAAAAAGTACTGGCGACCTTTGAACACGTATTTGACCATAAATCATTTACAGGTCGTTCCGGAACCTTCTACGGATATGAAGGGCTGGGTTCTATTTACTGGCACATGGT
>DIYD01000222.1:1084-7532 GCA_002428905.1 Bacteroidetes bacterium UBA6063
TCTATTTACTGGCACATGGTGTCAAAACTCCTGCTGGCAGTTCAGGAAGTTTGTATTCAGGCAGTGGATCATAACGAATCTGATGAAACGATCGGGAAGTTGTTGGAGCACTATTATGAGATCAATGCCGGTCTTGGAGTACACAAGTCTCCAGAACTTTACGGAGCATTTCCTACAGACCCATATTCACACACACCTGCGGGAAAAGGTGCACAACAGCCTGGTATGACTGGGCAGGTTAAGGAAGATGTACTATGTAGATTCGGTGAACTGGGTGTAGTAGTAGAAGGAGGTAAACTAACGTTTAATCCTGGTCTGTTACAGCGTGAAGAATTCATAAAAAAACCACGCACCTATGAGTATGTCGACGTCGATAAAGCGTTCAAGACGATTGAACTGGGCATCGATTCTTTGGCATTTACCTATTGTCAGGTCCCTGTGGTTTACATCAAGGCGAAACAAAGTAGTTTATTCATTACGAATCAAGAAGGTAACACAACCAACTATGAATCACTGACGCTGGACAAAGAACAATCTGGTAAGATTTTTAATAGAGCGGGTGAGATCAGACAGATTACCGTTCACATTGATGAAGCTCAATTAAAATAATGGTTAAATGTACCTGGACATATCTTTATCTATTGGCTTTATTGACCTTGATCACGGCCTGTAATTCAATAACTAGTAAAAGGAACACACAACAATCGATGAACGAGACCAAAACGGCATCGCAGATATTAGGGGATTCAAACTATCAGGCAATGAGCTATGGTGGTTATCGTGAGGTTACCAGAGAAGTGCAACCAACGTTAGAACAGCTTAAAGACGACATGAAAATCTTGTCGGCAATGGATGTTAAAGTAATTCGTACCTACAACACACATTATGAGCAGGCGGGCAATGTGCTTAAGGCCATTGACGAAATCCGTTCGGAAGACCCGAATTTCGAAATGTACGTGATGTTAGGTGCCTGGATAGATTGCGAGAATGCCTGGACGGATACGCCACCTAACCACAATGCTGAGAATGCGGAAGCCAATGGGGCAGAGATAGATCGAGCCGTAGAATTGGCCAACAAATATCCTGAAATTGTGAAGGTGCTGGCTGTGGGAAACGAGGCGATGGTGAAATGGGCCGAAAGCTACTATGTGCAGCCGGATATTATTCTTAAATGGGTCAATTACCTACAGGGTCTAAAGAAAACAGGAAAGCTGAATTCTGATCTTTGGATCACGAGTTCAGACAATTTTGCATCCTGGGGTGGGGGAGATACCAGTTATCACTGCGACGACCTGGAAGCACTGATCAAAGCGGTAGATTTTGTATCGCTTCATACGTATCCGATGCACGACACCCATTACAACCCAAGTTTCTGGGGTGTTCTGGAATCCGAAACACTCCTGCCGAAGGTGGAAGCTGTGGAACATGCGATGAAACGGGCATTAAACTATGCCAAAAAGCAGTACACCAATACGAGGGAGTATGTGCATAGTATCGACAGTACAAAACCGGTACACATTGGTGAAACGGGATGGGCAAGTGAGTCTATCGGGCTTTATGGTTCTAATGGTTCCAACGCCTGTGATGAATATAAGTCAGGGGTATACTACCGTTTAATGCGTGAATGGACAAAAAAGGCCGGTATTACCTGTTTCTACTTCGAGGCTTTCAATGAGAAATGGAAAGATCCACACAAAATCAAAGGCTCGGAGAATCATTTTGGTTTATTCACCATAGCAGGGGAGGCAAAATACGCCATTTGGGACCTGGTTGATGAAGGTGTCTTTGATGGTTTAACCCGGAACGGACATCAAATCAGAAAGACCAATGAAGGCAGGGTAGACTCCATATTGAATGCCGTTAAACTACCTCCACTCAAACAATTGAAATAATCCAGTGAAATACGCTCTAATAACATATGGTCTGATGGTTTCGCTTATGGCATGTAACACAGAAACTAAACTCAACGTTGAGGTCTTTCAAACGTCTGCAGACGGGGATCAACTAACAGCAAACAGCGCATTCAAATCCGAAGATAAGGCCTCCACAATTCGGATCAATCCCGAGCAAACATATCAAACCATTCTTGGGTTCGGAGGCTCATTTACAGAGTCTTCCGCCTATTTGCTAAATGGTTTGAGCACCGATAAACGGAAGGAGGTCATCGAGGCTTATTTCGGCGACGATGGAGCACAATACTCCCTGACACGTACACACATGAACTCCTGTGATTTTTCCCTTGATCAGTATTCATACGCACCAATAGCCGGCGATACCACGCTTCAGCATTTCTCGGTAGCAGAAGATCAGGATGATATCATTCCTATGATCAAAGAAGCCATGGCAAGCAGCTCTGAAGGGTTTAAACTCATCAGTTCACCGTGGACAGCTCCACCCTGGATGAAAGACAACAACAACTATGTTGGAGGAAAATTACTACCGCAATACTATGATACCTGGGCGCTGTTCTTCAGCAAATACATCAAGGCATATCAAGCAGAGGGAATAGACGTTTGGGGTTTCACAGTGGAGAATGAACCACATGGAAATGGCAACAATTGGGAGAGCATGCTTTACACACCCAGGGAGATGACCAATTTTGTTAAAGATCACCTGGGGCCAACGTTGGAACGGGATGGATATGGGGACAAGATTATCCTGGGCTACGATCAGAACCGCGCCGGACTGAAGGAATGGGTGGATGAAATGTACAAAGATTCGGCGTCGGCACAGTATTTTGATGGTGTTGCCATACACTGGTATGAAAGTACGTATGAAGTCTTCCCCGAAGCACTTCAATATGCACACAACAAAGCGCCGGAAAAGTATATCATAGAAACGGAAGGTTGCGTTGATTCTGAAGTTCCAAAATGGAAAGACGACCAGTGGTATTGGAGAAAGGAAGCCACAGATTGGGGTTGGGATTGGGCAAGTGAAGAAGAAAAGTATCTACACCCGAAATACGCTCCGGTAAACCGTTATGCACGAGACATCATTGGATGCTTGAATAACTGGGTAGAAGGTTGGATTGACTGGAATATGGTGCTTGACAAACAAGGTGGGCCAAACTGGTTCGAAAACTGGTGCGTTGCTCCTGTACTCGTTGATGTGGAGTCGAATGAAGTGTATTATACACCCATTTATTACACCATGGCACACTTCAGTAAGTTCATTCGGCCAGGTGCAGTTCGAATTGGAATTGAAGTCAGTGATAAAGACCTTATTGCTACGGCAGCTCAAAACCAGGATGGAACCATAGCCATTGTTGTTTTCAACGAAACAGAAACAGCCAGGTCATTCGAGCTTGATGTTGAAGGAAATAAAACCACTTTGTCGATCAAACCACAAGCCATTCAAACCATCCTCGTAAAAAGTAATTAGAAATGGATGTGAAAACAGGAAAGAGTAATACAGTACCTATAGGTCAGAAAATTGCATTTGGTCTAGGTATGTTGGCAAATCAAATGTTCCCTGCCGTTATGGGCATTTTTATGGTCGTCCTGGTTCAGGATCTCGGATTTCCGGGTTGGATGTGGGGCGTAATCTTTTTCCTGCCAAGGATATTCGATTCGTTTACAGACCCCATTATGGGTTTCATTTCCGATAACACAAAATCGAAATGGGGACGTAGAAGGCAATACGTGTTTATAGGTGCACTAATTATGGGCATCTCCTTTTGCATTATGTGGCAACTGTATAAATCGAACACGGTTAATTACAGTTTTCTCTACTTCATGTTTTGGTCGTTTGTGTTTTACCTGGGCCTTACCATCTTTAGCGTTCCTTATGTTGCTATGGGCTATGAAATGAGTGACGACTTCCATGAGCGCACGAGCATTATGGCCATTGCGCAATGGATTGGGCAATGGGCTTGGGTTATTGCGCCATGGTTATGGGTAGTAATGTATGATCCGGATTGGTTTCCTTCCGCTGAAGTCGCAACACGAACATTGGCCATTTGGGTAGGAATTATTTTTATGCTCTGTGCCATGGTTCCGGCAGTTTTCTTAAAGAGTAAATCTACACTTAATGAAGATTATGCACCAATGAATCTGAAGACCATTGGCAGTAGTTTATCCGACATATTTTATGGATTTGTTGAAGCGTTTAAAATTAAACCGTTCAAAAAACTTTGTATTTCTACCTTCCTCATCTTTAACGCGTTCAATACGGTAGCAACATTTACGTTTTTTATCATTGTTTATCACCTCTTTCAGGGCGACGCTGGTGCAGCGGGTATTTGGCCAACACTCTTCGGCAGCCTTGGTGCAATTGTAACCACATTTGTGGTGATACCATGTGTTGCTTTCATGTCTAAGAAACTTGGTAAGAAGCGTGCGTTTATAGTATCACAAGGCATCTCAATTATTGGCTACGTTCTTCTGTGGTTTTTACTCATTCCGGGAAAACCGTACATGTTCATTTTTGCCTTACCTTTCTTCTCCTTTGGTATCGGCAGTTTATTTACGCTAATGATGTCAATGACAGCAGATGTAATTGATCTTGATGAACTCAATACCGGCAAGCGTCGTGAGGGTATGTTTGGAGCGATTTACTGGTGGATGGTTAAGTTTGGCTTTGCCATTGCCGGGTTAGCAAGCGGCGCGATACTTTCACTCGTTGGCTTTGATTCTGCACTGGAAGTTCAACCCGATGGTGCAATAACAGGTTTGCGTTTGTTCTTCTCTGGTTTGCCCATAGTGGGAACACTTACCGCAATACTTGTTATGTGGAAATACGATGTCACTGAAGAACGTTCGGCTGAAATTACGGCTGAGCTCAAAGCACGAAAACGAAAGAAAGTACCGGCGTCTTCACTGTATCTCCGAAATAATGTACTTGATCTCAACGCTGGGACTATGCCTTCAGCACTAAGCTCAGACATTGACTTCTCCAAACTTTCGGCTACCGAAGCCAAATCGAAATTTACGGAGGTGTTAAATAGCCAGATTCATGGCCTGTGTTTAGGGGCTTATCGCGAGGGGCAGGATATTGGTGATCTCCTAAGCCAGGAACAAATTGAACATCGAATTGATGTTATTGCGCCGTATACCAAATGGGTACGGTCTTTCTCCTGTACCGATGGAAATGAACATATACCAGCGGCAGCGCGCAGGAAAGGATTAAAGACCATGGTTGGTGCCTGGATCAGCAATGATTTAGATCGAAACGAATTGGAGATTGAGGCACTGATCCAACTTGGAAAAGAAGGCAAGGTAGATATTGCAGTAGTCGGTAATGAAGTCCTTATGCACAACGAGCTGGAAGAAGCGCAGATTATTGAATATATCGATCGTGTTAAACATGCGCTTCCAGGGGTAAAAGTGAGCTATGTAGATGCCTACTATCAGTTTCTGAATAGACCTAAGTTGATTGAGTCTTGTGATCTTATCCTTGCCAATTGTTATCCATTCTGGGAGGGGTACTCTATCGATCAGGCCACCGCTTACCTGAATTTGATGTATAAAGCTACCGTAAACGTAGCTCAAGGCAAGCCTGTAATCATCACAGAGACCGGATGGCCGAATGCGGGAGAAAGTGTGAACGAATCGCATGCTTCGTCAGAGAATAGCATGCGGTATTTTATCAATGCACAGAACTGGGCGAAAGAAAACGAAATAGACATCTTCCACTTTTCGTCGTTTGATGAATCCTGGAAGATAAAACAAGAAGGAATTGTGGGAGGTAATTGGGGACTATGGGACAAAAACGAACAACTTAAATATCAATAAATAAAGTGGGTAAACGACACGGAAGAAAGTTGGCATTAGCTGGCATTGACGGCTCAACAACAATAGACCAATTAAAATCAATGTCGAAAGATATATTTGACAATGGTATTCATGGCATCTGTTTTAGCTTGTATGAAGATGGTCAGGAACCAGGAGATATTATTAGCGAAGAACAGGTTAGAAGAAGGCTTAGAACCCTCAGCCCACATATTGAATGGGTACGGAGCTTTTCATGTACCGAAGGGAATGAACTTATCCCTAAGGTTGCGAAGGAATTTGGCATCAAAACGCTTGTAGGTGCGTGGCTGGGTTCAGACCAGGATAAGAACGACCTGGAAATGAATGGTCTGAAGAAACTAGCGAGCGAAGGCCTGGTAGACATCGCTGCAATTGGCAATGAGGTGATGTACAGGGGAGATTTAACCGAAGAAGAATTGCTTGTTCATCTACAGGATTTTAAGACAACGTTTCCAACCATCGAAATGGGGTATGTTGACGCTTATTACGAATTCACGCAACGACCCAATATAACTGAGGCGTGCGACGTCATCTTGTCCAACTGTTACCCATTTTGGGAGGGTTGCCCAATTGAATATGCCCTGCCTTACATGAAGGACATGTATCATCAGGCGTTGGCTGCCGGTGGTGGCAAAAAAGTCATCATAACGGAAACGGGTTGGCCAAGTGAAGGCGGTGGATTTGAAGCATCCCGGGCC
>DIYD01000075.1 GCA_002428905.1 Bacteroidetes bacterium UBA6063
ATGATTAACATGATGTATCTCGTGTTAATGGCACTTCTGGCACTAAACGTATCAAAAGAGATTCTTAAGTCCTTCCACTTAATGGAAGTGTCTTTTAACCGAGCGAAAGAAAACTTGGATACTAAAATATCTAAGCAAATGAAGGCGTTCGAGAAACAGGCAGGTAACGATCCTACGTTACAGCCTTATTACAGTAGAGCATTAGAGGCTCAAAAGATCACGAATGGTTTTGTAACCTACATCCAGGATATTAAGGATGAGTTGGAAGAAAAGACCGGTGGTCGTCAGGACTTCGAAGACGGTGAAGAAGGTAGCAAGCCTTACGAAGCGGAGCTAACAGGGATGGATAACATGGAGGTTCATGCGAACTACTTCATGGTAGACAATGCTGAAGGTTCTAAAGAGCAGGGATACAAAGGAAAAGAGTTGGAGGACATGGTGAACAACACCCGTACACAACTACTTGCTTTGTTGAAGTCTGACAAGAAATCAGGTATTGAAATTGACGCGGCTAAAATGAAGGCGGTTGACGATGCATGTCAGTTGAGCGCTGTTCTGGAAGCTTCAGAGAAAAAATACAAATCCTGGTCGGCAAAATACTTAGAGCATAGCCCGTTAGCTGGTGTAATCACAATGCTTACCAAAATGCAGAGTGATGCAAAAGCTACACAGGGTGCGGTGCTTGACGTATTGAACCAGGGTGATGTTCCTACGATTAACATTTCTGGACTTATTCCAATGGTCCGACCGATCAACGGTTCTGTTGTAATGAGAGGTGGATCTTACGAAGCTGAGATCTTCCTGGCTGCAGAAACGAAAGGTAGCGAAAACGATGAGTACGTATTAAGTTCAGGTGGTGGTAGCCTTGAGAAGAAAGACGGTAAGTGGATTTATTCTGCTGCTGGTGGTACTTCAGGTAACTATGACTTCAAAGGTATCGTAAAGGTAAAAACACCTAAAGGTACAGAAGAGTATCCATTTGATGGTGCTTATCAGGTATTCGAAGGTGGTGCTACGATTTCAGCAACCAAAATGAACGTATTGTACATTGGTGTAGATAACGATATCTCAGTTGGTGTTCCTGGTGTGAACCCGAATGATGTTACGGTTTCTATGACTGGTGGACGTATCTCACGTAAAGGAAAGAACTATGTTGCACGCTGTACAAACCGTGGTAAAGCGGTTATCTCGGCTTCGGCTAAGATGAGCGACGGAACAACGCGTAGAGTTGGATCTGCTGAATACCGTGTTAAGAAACTTCCAAAGCCAATTGGTAAGTGGGGTGGTATTGCAAGCGGTACTCCTTCTCCAAAGCCTGCATTGATGGCTCAGAGCTCTGTAATTGCAAGTATGGGTGAAGGCTTCGTATTGGATGGTATCAGCTATTCAGTTCAAAGTTTCCAGTTTGTATTAGCTCCACGTCGTGGTGAAGCCTTTATTACCAAAGGTAACGGACCACGTATCACAGGTGCTATGAAAGGTGCGATCAAACGTGCTAAGCGTGGTGACCGTATCATTGTTGACCAGATCCGTGCGAATGGCCCAGGTGGTCGTGTAACACTTCAGCCAATTATGATTGAGTTGATCTAGAAATAAGATTTGAAATAAATTGGAACCAGCCTCGATGACATCGAGGCTGGTTTTTTTGTGCCCTGGGCATCCATTCTATACTAATCCATTATGCTCCTGCGTTAACCATACATCCCAACCAAACCAATTCGTTCTAACGTGCCCTTCTAACCATTTCAGGTTTACCACACCAGAATTTACCCGTTAAACTATTTCTCACTAAAAATTAGAACGATGTCAACAGGTAAATTAAGTCCGCGACAAAAAATGATTAACATGATGTATCTCGTGTTAACGGCCATGCTGGCCCTCAATGTATCCAAAGAAATTCTGAAATCATTCCATCTCATGGAAGTCTCATTCAATCAGGCCCAGGAGAATCTGGATGTTCGTATAGGTGGACAAATGGATGCTTTTTCCAAACAGGTTAAGAACGATGTTACGCTTGCGCCGTATTACAAGCGTGCACAGGAAGCCCAGCGCATTACAAGCGGTTTTATTCGTTATATCGAAGATATTAAGTCAGAGTTGACCACCATGACCGGGGGGAGACAGGATTTGGAAGATGGAACGCCAGCTCAGGCATATGAAACCGAGTTGGTGGGAAACGACAACCTGGAAGTGCACGCCAATTATTTTCTGGTCGATAACGCAAAAGGAACCAAAGCCAAAGGCTGGAGAGGTTTAGAACTGGAGAAACGCGTAAATAATACGCGCAACGAACTACTAAATCTGCTGAAGACGAATATAAAGGAGAACGTCAAGATTGCTCCAGACAAACTGGAATCGGTTCGTAATTCGTGCCAATTAGAAGCGGAACTGGATGAACAGGATCAACGTAGATTCAACACCTGGTCAGAGAAATATGTTGAGAATAGTCCGTTGGCCGCCGTTGTGACCTTGCTTTCCAAAATGCAAACCGACGCTAAATCTACCGAAGCTGCAGTGATTGACGTGCTTATGCAGGGTATTGTGCCTGAACTTCCTCCGGTAACCGGACTGGTACCATTGATCAAACCATTGAATGGTTCTGTGATTATGAATGGAGCTGCCTATGAAGCTGAAATCATTCTGGCAGCGCAAACGAGAGGAAGTGAGAGCGATGTATATCAACTTAATGATGGCCAGGGTAAAATTGAAAAACGAGACGGGAAATGGATTTATACATCGACGGTAAATCAATCTGGTGCACATAATTTCAATGGAGTAGTAACGGTGAAATCACCCTCAGGTGATAAAAACTATCCGTTTGACGGTGGGTTTCAGGTTTTCTCGGGCGGAGCTACTGTTTCAGCCACTAAAATGAATGTACTGTATGTAGGTATCGACAATGATATTTCGGTAGGTGTACCCGGGGTGAATCCATCCGATGTGCAGGTAAGTATGACCGGAGGTACCATTCGCAAGCAAAACGGCAGATATATTGCACGTTGTCCTCAGCGCGGAGACGCGGTAATCACAGTTTCGGCTCGCTTAAGCGATGGAACCACACGTACGGTTGCTCAGGAAACATACAGGGTAAAAAAGATCAGAACACCGTACGTACTTTTGAGCGGTTTGAAAAACGGAGATCGGGTACCAAAACAACGTTTGAGGACGGTTACATCGGTTACAGCAACCGTAGGACCGGATTTTCCAATCGAGGGTTTACGGTACCAGGTAACCCGGTTTCAGCTCATTACAATGCCTAAAAAAGGAGATCCCGTAACGCTTAATATAAGTGGTCATAGACTTACAAACGGAATGC